>JBNLFC010000590.1:0-1934 GCA_050305335.1 Leptospirales bacterium | reverse complement strand
ACTGGAGAGCCTCGGTCCACCTGCTCTCTTTCGTCAGGTCAACAAAAGTGCGATGGTCCTCACGATTCAGGTAGGAAGAATAATAGGCTTCCATCTCGTTTTCCGATGCAGCTCTGGTTTTGCCTTCGCTGACTCCTGCCATCACCCATCCCAGATAGCTCGCAAATCCTGAATAAAACCAGCCAATCCTGACTTTTGCCGCCGCAGGAAACGATCGATCCAGAAAGTCCCTGGCGAACTCTCCGAGAATCAAGCGGACCATCCAGTCCGAGTGAGTGTCCGGGGGAACAACCAGTGCCACTACTCCGGTGGCGCGATATACCGAGCTTCGCTTTGCTGCATCCAGACGGGCGTCGCTTTTGATTTTCAAACCATTTTGAATTACCGCCTGAAGACTTCGCGAGTCTTCTACAATCCAGAAAACGGTTCCTTGCTCCACAGGATCTATTTCGAAAAGCCTGTGAATGCGCTCCATGCCGCTGGCAATTTTTACAAGCTCCTTCTCATGTTTCGCATAAAGCGTTTCAGTAATATTCAGGCGAGCTCCGGGAATATTAATGCCCTTAAAAGAGATGGTCTGGGCAAACAGGGGTACGGAGAAAAAATGGATGCAGAAAATGGGATAGACTCCCCACTTTAAATATTTTATCCGCAGAATAGAACTCATTCCCTCAACTCCTCATGACGCGGGGGTTTCAAGCCCCTCGCTATCTATGAACGGTACAATAGTAGATTAAATAAACTTTTTTTTTGGCGGGAAAAAATAGGAATTCGCAGACGATTTTCGGAATCCAGGGAAGACATGCACCGGTGCCTGGCGAAAATATAATCATTCCTCATTGGGGACACAAAAAGATCGTTAAAGCGGCCGTGAATTTGATTAAAAATTGGAAAATCCTCGCACAGATGACCCGATACAAATTTAAAACCTGGCACACCTCCACAAGAACAGACAATTTCGGGAAAAAGTAACCTATGGAACACTCTTACAGAACCAGACGATGGAACAAAAACACATTGCATGTCATACTTGCTCTCGTGATAGTACCTGCGCTCTCTTTTATTCAGACCCGATGCATTCTTCAGGCGAAACCAGGCAAATCCGCTGAACATGTGCAGCGGACAAAATTGCAGACATCATCCGGTACGACTTTAATCGCACCCTCCAACTTTGCTCCGCAGACAGTCCAATTGCTCTCTTTTCCGGAAACAGACTACCAATTACACCTCTACTCCAGATCCTTCTCTCAGGGTGAAGCAATCTACATAGAAGTATTGCCACTGGAACAAAAGACTCTTCCTGGTGGTTTCAAACCATCTCTTATGATTGACGGACGTTTCATTCCTCTGCACCAATTCAGCTGGGGGTTCCGAGGTTTCGACGGAATCCCCCCCTTAAACAATGTGGGCAGAAAAAAGATCGAGCTGGACTACGTTGTCGATGGTCATAGATATAGACGAGAATATTCCTTTGTAGTGAAAAGGACAGCTTATCCGGAATCCCATGTGGCTCTCAATCTTGGTTCTTACTCCAATGCGGCAACCTATAGCAAGCCTGAAGTTCTGGAAAAAATCAAGTATGGTACCAGAGTAAAAAGGATAGCCTTCGCTTCCAGATTGCCAGATATGATCACGAATGTTCTGTCGCATCCCCGTGATTTTCATCGTATTACCTCTGCTTTTTACAGCAAACGCGTGCAGGACCAGTATATCATGAAGAAAGGCCGACGTGTGCACCTGAAACCCAAAATTCACTACCACCGCGGTCTGGATTTTCGAGGAAGAGATGGTGATCCTGTTTTTGCCATTGCTGCGGGCAAAGTTATCGTGGCAGAAAAACTCTTTTATGAAGGAAATTTTGTTTTGATCGATCATGGTAACCAGATCTTTTCAGCCTATATGCATATGAGCTCTCTTCGCGTGAAGCCTGGAGA
>JBNLFC010000589.1:0-1937 GCA_050305335.1 Leptospirales bacterium | reverse complement strand
AGGCAGCACCTTCGCATTCTTTTCCTTTATGATGGGCATCAGCAACTTTTTGCGCATTTTCTCCATTTCAGTCTGAGCATTATCCGACCCGAGCATATAGGAATCCGACTTATCGATAAACAGAGTAACTGTGAAGTCATCTTTATAGGAATAATCAAAATACATATTCACTTCAGACTGAGATCCAACGGACTTCAGCATTGCATGTGTGCCCATCTCAAGCTCTGTGGGATTCAAGAAAGTTACATCGAGTTCTTCAAACCGTGTCCCCTTCTCATCTGCTTGATACTCTATTTTTGCTTGAGCTGTGCTTCCCATCTTTAGAATCCTTTCCGATCTTTTTCCACAGTGTAACGTTTTTCAAGATTTCGATAAATCGTATCTGAAAGAGAGCGCAGCTCACTTCCGTTCATCTCCGCAAAAAATTCAGAGACCATTCTCTTCAACCCCGGCTTCAGCGGCCCCGCCAGAGCCTTCTCCAGTGCCGCTTGATGAAAGGCCACAGGATAATCCCGGGTCTCTGGAGAGTGAACAACGGTCATCTCACCGGAACTCTTGCGAGACCTCACATAAAAAGAGTCCTCCTCTCTATTTCTATGCGTCAACCGATGGATTTCCATAGCTGCAACACTACCAGAGGGAAAGGCACTGGCTTTCGGAAAAAACATTGCATCGGCAATTCTGTTCACCAGAGGTATTCTATCTCCGCCTCCGCTCGCGGCACCCTGACGTCCATTTTCGGGAACAACAGAACTCTGCGAAAGAGTCGATTGGTTCACAAAACTCTGATTCTGTGGGACTCTTTGACTCTGCATTCTCAGATTTCTCATCTGTATATGATCATTCTCGTGGGAAAGCACACCAGGGGCGCTTTTCTGAATCGTTTGAAGACTTTTTATTCCGGGCTGGATAAACTCTCCTCTACGGATGAAATAGGAGACTGTTTCCTCTTTCCTTCCAGATTCTATAGAAGCTGATTTTTCATCCCCCCCTTCAAGAAGAGCGCGGGCAAAACCCGGTTGGCTTGAAAAAGATTGGTGGTAACGAAGTGCCCCTGTCACAGGGGAGAGAAAGGGAATCCTGTAAGGAGTCTCGCCTGCGTTTTCGAGTTTCAGTTGATTCGTCCCCTGGCTCATGAGCTTCAACCCATGGGAAGATGGTCCCCGTTCCCCACCGAAAAATGCTGGATGCAGCATCTTATCATGCCTGCCCTCAAAAGCTGGCTGGCGGTCCCTGAAATGAGCCTGCTCACCTTTCAACGTTTTATAATAATTGTATATATTAAAAATATGTACATTTTTATGATTCTCACCTGTTCCCGGCTTGAGCGTCTGCAATCGTGGGAAAAAAGTAAACGGCATTAAAAAGGGATAGAAAAGATCAACAGAAGAGTAATTGTCTCTTCTGACTCTTCCTGTGATAAGAGCGAGACCTTTGAGAACCAGGGGCCTGATGCGTCCTGCAAAACGTGCACGAACTTTTCCCATGGAAAAAGGGTTACGTAAAGAGACAATAGTCCTCCCATCGTTTATAATTTTATTTTTCTGATGACGTTCCACATTGAATCCTTATAAAGCAAACCACAATCCTCTTTGTTTCCAACATACCGAGAGTCCCGAAGGTTCTTTCATAAGAGATGATTCCGGGATCACCTCTTATAAAAGAAGATCAGCCACACCGCCAGCAACAGAGCGTACTCCGCTTGCGATTTGGGCACCCACCGATCGCTCCAGTTTTTCTACCGATAGTGTAAACTCTTCCGTAGCAATGGCAGTAGAGTCATTTGCCTGAAAGGAAGGTCCCTGCCATTTTACGGGCAGAGCACCTTCAAAATTCCACCACGTGACAGGTATTCCCGTATGATCCAGCAGATAGATGGTTCCATCTTGCTTTTTGATTCTTTTCCCTGTGACAACTCCTTCAAACCACCTGTAAAG
>JBNLFC010000588.1:0-1955 GCA_050305335.1 Leptospirales bacterium | reverse complement strand
CTGAATATATGGGCGCGGTAAACAAACAGAGTTGCCGGAATAAAGAGCGCTGTACCGGCTGCCAGTAAGCCCTCGGCCCTTCCACGGTAATAGGACTCCCGGCTTCTGACCTCGTACTTTGCGCCGCTTTCCATGAGAGCAATAAAGTTACAATACCCACCGCAGGTTGCTGGAGAAGAGAGGGATAATGCAAGCGCCATGATCACATTGCTTTCATGCCGCTCACCCTCATTACTGGCTTGAGAGGCGGAATTATAATAGGAAGCACCTGCGAGATATGCCACCAGTGAAAATGAACCAAAGATAGTGGCTGCCGCAACGTTTCTGGACGATTTATGCTCCCAGTAACCAGGTCTCGAAGTATCATAGCGGTCCAGCCAGCGTCTCCTTCTCAACTCTCTGATCCTTTCCCTTTGCTTGCGCCTTCTTTCTCGGTAGGATGACTTCTCATCATCTTTTTCTTTATATGCCAGGAATGAATCATGGGGATTCCCCAGGTTCCCTGAGCTGGAGTCAATGGGATCATCCACTACGGAACTGGCAGGAGCAGCCTGCAATCCGGGTAATGTGACTATGCATGTTAGCAACAGGGAGATGATCCATTTTTTCATTGTTTGCCTCTTGAGGGGAAATTTGTAATTCTACCATTTCTAAAAAGTGTTTTTTTACGTTTGAGATAACCTATCCAAAAGTATCAACCATATTTATAAGAAGAGGAGAGTTAAGCTCAAATCGCCACCCTTCTCTCTCAGTCTGGGTTGAAAGCAGAGAGAGATTCCGTCTGGCTGAACGGTTGAGAGCTTTTTGTTACCTTTGTTCATCATTTTTTCCGCGCGCTTGCCGAATAAATTGGCCCGAACAAGCGTAATGGCCGTTGGAATGACAAGAATTACCGCTGCACCGAGCATGGACATTGCCATGTTCCGATAGTACAGGGCTTCACTCCTTGCATAGCTGGCATTGCTTGTTTCGCTTAACCACGGGAGATAATAGAAGAAAAACTGTCCCGTGCTTCCATTACTGGTCAGCAGGTAATCGAACGCGAATAATTCTGCCCTCCTGTCATGCATGGCGGCTGTCGCGCTATATCGATTTGCTTCCAGGTAAAATGCGCCTCCGACAACGAAAGCCAGGCCTGCCACGCCACCGTAAACCCATGCTCCAACGGTATTTTTGCGAGCCTTTCGAATCCAGAATTCAGGCTTGTTTGGATCGTTTCGCTCCCAGTACAGTCTGGCTTTTCGACGTCTTCTCTCTTCCCTTCGGCTCTTCCTCAGACTCCTCAGATCCTGATCCTCGTCGAAAAACTCATCATCGTAAACAACGCCTTCTGCCCTGGCCAGAGAGGAGGATTTCCTGGAGGTCTGTTGATTCAAATGGCTCTGCTCAGATGCGTTTTTGTCCACCGGCTTTATGGGTAGAGAGTGGAGGTCGCCTCCTGCAGTCACCGCAAGTAGCAAAATTGTGACAGATGTTGCCCACTTTTTCATGCATTTTTCTCTTTTCCCAGGTTAAGGAATATACATCTTCCTGTAGCTATTTCTGACAGCTTTTTTCCCGCAGCACAGGCTGAAATTCAGGAAATACTTCCTGGCCGGATGAGTCCTCCGGTCTTTGATAGCTGCGATTCTGTATTCCTCAGTCTGACTGCGGAATACGGAATCGCTGGATCAGTGTTTTCAAAGAGCGAGATCCTTCTCGCAGGAATCTGGCAGATCCGGCTAACGCTTCCATCATGCTGGAAACTTGCTCCATGCTCGCTGCGACTTCCTCCACACTGGCAGCGGACTCCTGGGCGATATCGGAAACGTGTGAAATCGACTCTTCTACTTTATCAGTGTGAGACAACTGGTTCACTGTTGCTGAGGATATGCTATCAATGGATTCGACCATTTCTTCCATCATCTGGCCTATCTTTTCCATTTCATGGAGCGCGCTATGAATGTCTGTGGCAC
>JBNLFC010000587.1:0-1961 GCA_050305335.1 Leptospirales bacterium | reverse complement strand
GCGCTATTGCACTGGTAGTGGCCAAACTTTTCCTGTGTCGCCTGAGTCAGCTCAGGGCGTGGAGCAGCATTTCCAAAGGCGGCGATGAATGCGCTATGGAACACATCTTCGAGCCGATCGGCAATGATTTGCATCAGAAGCGGATTCCTGCGTGGTGCATATAGACGGGGTCCACCCGGCGGCCAATTCCATATTCAATGCGGTAGTTCAGCAGCTGCATGACTGCCTTCTCGGTTGAGATGTTATTTTCTCTTGCGATATTGAAGATAAGAGTGAGCAGCTGGTAGATGTTGTCGACTTTCTTTCGAGCCACAAAGGGGTTGTATCCCTCTTCAGTGGTCTCCTCTGTGACATTGAGTAGGCCTCCAGCGTTGATCACAAAGTCGGGTGCATAGAGAATTCCAAGGCGTCTGAGTTCATCTGCATCTCTGGAGGAGAGGAGTTGGTTATTCGCAGCCCCTGCGATCGCTCTGCATCGGAGTTTTTCGATGGTTTCAGGATTGATGATGGCTCCAAGTGCACAGGGAGAAAAAACGTCACAAGCCACTTCGTAGATGGCATCTGGAGAAACGGCTTGACCCCCAAACTGTTTGGCAAGAGCTTCTGCTCGTTCCATATGGATATCAGTAATGATGAGCTTGGCTCCGTGCCAGAAGAGGAGTTCAGCGAGATGAGCTCCAACGCTTCCGAGTCCCTGGATTGCAACCGTGCGACCCTCTACAGAATCTGTTCCAAAGAGTTGATGCATGACCGCCTGGATTCCTCGGAATACTCCCCATGCCGTGAATGGGGAGGGGTTGCCGCTGCTCTTTTCATGGGGAAGACCGACAACGTAGGGAGTTGTCTCAGCAATGATTGCGACATCTTGGACCGAACATCCTACATCTTCGGCGCAGATGTACATTCCCTTAAGCCGGTTCACAGCTTCGGCGAATGCGGTTAAAAGCTGCTCATTTTTTTCCCGCTTTGGGTCGGCGTTGATGACGCTTTTTCCGCCACCCCAACCTGCTTGAACAGCTGCAGACTTGTAGGTCATTCCCTTGGCAAGTCGTGTTGCATCTGTAAGGGCGTCCTCGAATGAGTCATATTTGTGAATCCGTATTCCCCCGAGAGCTGATTTGCTCAAGCTGAGGTCGTGAATCGCGATAATTGCGTCTAACCCACGCTTTGGATCACGCGCCCGTATGACCCGATGATATCCAGGGACTTTCACATCTTCGAGTACCAGACTTTCTTCTAAAACTGCTGTCATAACCGATATCCTCCGAAATAAAACGAGATGTTTTAGTCTATCTTTGTTCCGAGAAAAAGGCAATTAGTTTGACCGCTCGCGTCTGAAAAAAAGATTTTATGTGAAGGATATCTTGGGAGTGTGGTAGAATTGATGATTTCAGGAGTGTCGAATGTTAGTCTCAGAAAATTTGAAAGATGAGGTTTTGGGTTTCCTCAAGAAAAATAAGAAGGCGGATGTAGTCACTACTTACTTGTTTTTTCTTGAAAAAAAGCTCAAAATCCAACCGGTTCTGTTCATCCGCGAAAAGAAAATTTACCAGGGGAAAGAAGAGCTGATCAAGTATTTGGAAGGTCTCGGAAAACTCTGGAGAGAAACGGAGATCAAAATTCAGTTTCAAAAAGAAAGTGTGAATGATCAGACGACAAAAATTTACATTTGCCCATTTACCGGAAAGGTTTTTGGCAATAACACCCACCCCAATCCTCAGGATGCGATCTATGATTGGGTTTCAACTTGCCCTGAGAATACAGAGCGGGTCGATGGTGTTCGTGTGAAGCGATTTTTTGTATCTGACGACCCCGATGTAATCAAAAATTATATTTGGCTGGGCCATGCCAAGATATATTTTTTATGAATTTCTGGGATATTTTGCAAAAGGTTCGAACCCTTTAAAATTCAAATCAAACTCAAATTCTAGAACCTTTCTGACTTTGTAATTCAAAATATG
>JBNLFC010000586.1:0-1967 GCA_050305335.1 Leptospirales bacterium | reverse complement strand
ACATACGTATGCGTCACCTGCTCATGGCTGGCGATCGAGTCGAGTATACGCAGGGCAAACAGGGAGAATACAATATCGAAGGACTTCTGCCCAGACGAAATGCTCTATTTCGTGCAAGTCCATTTGAGCAGCACGGTCTGGGAGCGAACCTGGATCGGGCTCTTGTCTTAATCTCTCTTTCCAGTCCGCCGCCGCGCTGGGGGTTTCTGGATCGATTTCTCGCAAGCGCCCATGCAGGCAAAGTCCATGCGAGCATAGTATTCACAAAGAAAGATCTTCTGGAACAGGAGAGCGAAGATGATCGCGAGGAAATTCAAGAACATATTTCTGTGTACCGACAGCTGGGTTACCCGATCTACGTATTGAATCTCACATCACCGGACCTGATTCACGAGAAAGAATATCAGCAACTAACAGACCTGCTGGCAAGTGGTGTAACATTGCTGGCCGGAAACTCCGGCACTGGCAAGTCCACCCTTCTCAACTCCTTAATCGGGGAAAGCGTTCAAAAAACCGGCGACATCAGTCAATCATCGGGAAAAGGTAAACACACTACCACCAACTCGTCTCTCCATCTCCACAGAAACAAAACAGCTTTGCTCATCGATACTCCAGGGATCAAGGAGTGGGGAGTGAACCATTTGAGCCGCGCGGATATTCTGACCTCATTCCCGGAAATTTCACCTTACATGGAACAATGTAAATACCGTAACTGTGATCACACCGACGATGTAGAAGGATGTGCGGTCCAGGAGTATCTCATAAAATCATTGGAAGCCGCTGACAATGGGACATGGGATGCGGATAGCCAGTGGATGCACCCATGGAGAATACAGAGCATGGAGACAATGATACATTCTCTGGATTCTCCCGATCGCATTCGCACAGGAGATTACATTAAACCCACAGGGAGAATGAGAAATAAAAATCGCTAGTTCTCTGGAGCTATCCTTCGGTATAATCCGATTTCGCTCCTGATTTTTTTATCCCCGCCACTTATTTTCTTTCGCCTGAACAACTTCCCTTTGCACCGATTTGCGTATTTAATCAGTGATATGCAACATCTTAATAGACTCTACTTACCAGACCAGCCTATACTTATTGCCGATTCAGAAGATGACGCCCTGGACATGCTTTCGCAAGAGTGCATTGACTTAAAAGTTAAATTCAATACATTTCGCAATGGAAATGATATTGAAAAAAACATAGCAAGCGGAGAAAGATATTCTCTATACGTCATTAACGTAAGCCTCCCAGGACTAAACGGTGTTCAGCTCACCCGGCGAATTCGCGAGATGGATCCGGATGCAATGGTTATAATTTTTACGACGGTCAAGGATCCGTCTTCGGTTGTCGAGTTAATGAAACACGGGGCTTCGGATTATATAATACGCCCCATTGCAAAGCAGATACTGCATCAGTCCCTTTTGAACAATCTGGAGATGTATCATCATCGCAAACAACAAAAGGAGATGGAAGAAAGGGCAGCAGCACGCCTGCGAGGGCAACTGGAGTGGTTAACCTACAAGGATGCCAGAAAAAAAAGCTCTGATGACGCGCCAGAAAAAGTCGCTATCAACAATCTACGCACTTCTCTGGCTCAGGGAGGCGGCTTTGGGTCCATTATCAGTCTTCTGGATATCATCGAACAAAACTCCGAAGAAGAGAACGGATTCCTCCTTGTTGATCGAAGCCTCTTTGACCTATTGCTGAGCAATAATAAAATTGCCCGTCTATCCATAGAGGGAATGCAACGTATAGTGGAATTGATGGATGGAACATTAAAAACTGAAAGAATCCCTGTTTCCGACTTGCTGAAGACGATACCGGAAAAGATGGCGCGACTACATCCCCTCCTGAAAGCAAGAAATTTGAAAATTTCCTACCCTGAATCAAAGACCTCCGCCAGAATACAGGCCAACGAATCGTACCTCCTGGATGCAATGGAAGAATTGCTAATCAATGCC
>JBNLFC010000585.1:0-1981 GCA_050305335.1 Leptospirales bacterium | reverse complement strand
TGCTGTGTAGAATTCATCACTGCCAGCAATTAAATAGAAGCGATCTGTATTGAGTTGTGGAAACGAAAAATTTAACGTAACATTTCCCGAGTGGAGCATTAACGCGTCCGCCTTGCAGCGTCGCTTTACCTGAAACTCCAGGAATTTCCCTCCCGGATTGAGAGAATGATTCTGGATATTTGCAATGCCGAAGGGATTGTACTCTGAAAGAATCAGGTCTTGTAACTGACAGAGCTCCGGAGTGTTTTTCATGGATGAAAAAAGATCAGGATGAATTCCCGGTGTGGAACACACCATCGTTTGGAAGCAGTGAAGTGATGGAGTGAATAGTTGATTTTCTGTGGAAAATTCAAGGCTTCTGCCCTTTCCTGTGTCCGGGAGTACGGAGCTGGAATAGACCAGTGTCTCTATGCTACTGTCCAGGTTTTTGATCTGGAACGAGGAGTCTATGCGGAAGTCCTCATCATCGCTTCGCCTGAAAAGAAAAACAGAGTGCGCAAAGAGCAACTTCTCCACACTTAATGCAAACTCTCGATCGGTTTCTATGCGGAATCTGGTCATCCTTTGTGACGTCATTCTCCGGTGGTCAGTAAGACCTATTTCCACCATGGCGTGCTCTGCATCCCACTGGCTCCCTTCGACGATCTCCGTGGCTGCCACATCGCTGATTGTGCTATTCCCAATAAGTTGTTGCTGAATATCAGGGATTTCATTCAAAGATGACCTGACAGAGTCAGATAGTTCCCCATTGCGGATACTCAGAACCAGGTATCTTTTTTTTTCGTCCGGCATAGGGTAGACGAGATAGAGGGTGTCAGAAGATGCTAAAAGGGAGTATCGATTTGCAGGGAAGGTGCGAGATACTCCCGCCAGGAGGCAACCGGAGGGATCTATCCCGATCCGTTCATTCAAAGTTGCATAACGTAAGCAGGTCTGGCTACCCTGTTGACCGATCTCAGTCAGAAAGTTTTTTGTTTCACTCAAGGAGAGGGGAGTCGTCTGATCCAGGCTGGCAAGGATGACTCCTGCCGCATGTTGCAATTCCGCTGGTGTCATGACGCGAAGCGCTACATCACCGTCAGCAAATGCGGGGTAAGCTGTGGATTTTTCACCGGAATAAATGACCGCCAGTGTGTCGGCCAGATTGTTGAAGGATTCTTCCCTGGATTCGAAACAAATGCGTATTTTGAATCCCTCTTCATGAATATAGAAGAACGGGGCAGAATCCAGAAGACAGGAGAATTTCAACGACTCCTGAGCAATGTGATGAACGTACGGCCATGAGGGGCGGTTCATACCTGCCAGGGATTGTTGCGTGAGATCCAGGGATATTTCCCGTTGATTCACCAGCTTCCTCCCACCATATTCCAGTGTGGTAGAGAGGCGAGACAGTTGCGGAAAAGCCATAAAATGGTCTCTCTCTCCGCGCTGGCAGGAGAAGATCAATGCATGGAAAGGAAAAACCATAAGAGAAAAGAGTAAGGCGATCTTTTTTCCCATGATTCTCCGTTTCCCGGTGGATGTGTTGGACCCGCACGGGATGGCGGCTTCGACTTTTGTGATCATATCCTGTCGGGGTCGTTTGAGAAGACTTTTGATCCTCTTTTTTTCTCTTGCGGCAAAAAAAAATGGCAATTTCTTTACAAAGCGGCTCTTCTGTGCATCTATAGATGGAGGAGTGGTTCCGAAAAACGCGATGTGCAATTGAGATGTATGCCTCGCTGCTCCAGAACCGCTGAAAAAGCTGTAAAGAAATAGCTCCTTCAAATTAGAACTCATCTCAAAACGATGAGTTCTTAAGAAAATTTCGTATGGAAGCGCACGATCGATTGCTTGTTGTGACGGATTTTTATCGCCCTGAACCAGGAGGGCTGGAAGGCTTAATTACCACGATTGTGCGTCATTGGCCCCACCGGGACGTAGAGGTGCTCGTTACCGCATCGGCAGTTCAGTATATCTCTTCTCCTTCTCAACTTCATGA
>JBNLFC010000584.1:0-1990 GCA_050305335.1 Leptospirales bacterium | reverse complement strand
CTCTATCTACTCTGCTTCTGTGAAGCTTCAGCGCATATTGTAGGGCCATCAATGCGAAGGCAACTATAATGAAAAAGTACAGCAAATAGATAAGGACTCCCTTCACTGTCGCAAGAATGGTAGCCAGTCGGAGCATGGGAGTGGAAAATTCAGGGTAATCCGGTAGCAATATGGAAAGCACCCCTGCCTCCCCCCAGGAAACAGCAAGAAGCAGCAGCGGAAAGAGTGGAATCCATCTTTCCTGAACCGCAGGCAGGTCATACTGTACCATTCTGAGCATGACAAAGAAGAAGATCCCGGTTAGAAGAGAATAAAAAGGATCGATCTTTGAGAGATAATTGTAATAGCTCATCCTCTGCTGGCTGCCCATGGTGTCCAGTAAACTCAACAGCTCCTCCCCCGTAAGTCCCACCCTGTGGTCCGGGAGAGTGCCTATTTGAGAGACCAGCTGGGCAATGGCATTGTTGCCATGGAAAATTATCGCGCTGGCAACCGCATAAAGCGTTAAAAAAAGTAAAAAAATATTTGTATTGGATATATTCTTAAACCAGGGTGAGTTCCAGAACATGGCTTTACCTTTCTATTTCTTGAATTTTGCTGACTACAGGGTAGCTTCGGGAGTAGAATAATATCAATATAAATATCAGATTATTGCAACGACAATATCTTACCGAATTGTCTTTCACCGGGATGAGACTCCCATGGATGTGATGGAGCCTCTGCATAAGTATCTGATCCATATCCGTTGGTTTACCCGGAGATTGAATGATTTCGTTCCAGTAACAGAAGCAGCGCGTGGATAGTTCCCAGATGAGGGGCTGGTACCTTCAAACGTCTTGCTTCACGCAAAGGCTCTCCCACAATGGCTTCGATCTCCATGGGTCGACCCGCTTCGTAATCCAGTAGCATACTGGTTTTGTATGGTTTCATCTTTTCAGTTCGTTCAATCATCGTGCGAACCACCTCATGATCCAGCGGGTATCCTGCCGCGCGAGCGATGGTGACGATCTCCTCCATAAGACTTTGTGCAAGCTCTCTGGATTCTGAGTTTTTGAGAATGTCTTCAGTGGAAGCTTTACCGCCCAGAACCGAGAGAGGATTAAAGGGAACATTCCATACCAGTTTTTCCCACCGATCTTTCTGGATATTGACCGAGATATCCACAGGAACACCCGCTTTTCCCAGCATGGATACAATTTCCGAAAGTCGAGTGATCTGACTGGAACCGGCGGTCCCGATCACAATTCTTCCGTAGTCCAGGTGTTCAATTTCACAGAGTCCCAGGCGATTGCTGCAGACAAAAGCAAGGGCGCTAAGAAGTTCATTGTCAGGATAGAGTTGGAGATATGGCGTTTCAATATTTAATCCGTTCTGGATCAGAAGAATCGTGGTATTTTGTGCAACAAACGGCTTGATGCTTTCGGCAATGTTTTTTTCGGGAAGCACTTTGGTGGCGACCAGGATTAGATCAAAGGGTAGCCCTGGAGTTTCCGGTCTGGCGTAGGTTTGCTCAACTTTCAGTAATGAGTCTCCCCAGATGCTTTTTACGTGAATACCGTTTCGCAGAATTTCATCGCAACCATGGCGACAGTAAATGGAAATGGTCGCTCCCCCTCTCTGTAGCATTGCACCATAAAGTGCTCCTACTGCACCTGCTCCAACGATTAATACCTGCATGGTTTTTTGCGATTGCCCACTGTTCATTGCTATTGAGAAAAAAATTTCGGCGGGTGAACGCCATTATAAATTCGCTTTGTATTCTTTGCCAGATCTATATTGAGGCCATGGATCTCTTCCAGTTCTACAAAAATGATATATTCAAATTGGGGACCTGCCTGATGCGACATAATCTCGTGCATTCGTATTAAAGCCTGCAGGCCATTGCATGCATTTGAGTCCCTGCCATCCTTTTTTACATAGCGCATGAGTAGCCTCTTTTATTACCATCTGGTCACCCTCCCAGACAAAGGTGGCTCTTCCGGGTTTAGCA
>JBNLFC010000583.1:0-1996 GCA_050305335.1 Leptospirales bacterium | reverse complement strand
GATCATGACCCTCCGGTACTGGGGCGGCCGATAGGGACCTCGAAGAAGATTGGCGATGGACCATACGAGGTCACTGTGGCTTTTATATTGTTCCTGTAGTTTCATGTATGATTTCTCTTTTAATATTTTGAATCCTTTTTACATATCAGCATTCAGTTCGGCTCTCAGGCGAATGTACCAATAAGCTCGTTCTCAAATTTTTACCAAATACCAAATACCAAATAAGCCACATATTTCAAGAATTGACTCGGTCTATTCTATCATTCTAATCAAATCTTGCTTCGATTACTCCATCTGACACAATTTCATTATCCGATTTACAACTGGCCAGCAAAATCATAATCAGAGAATAATTGTTTTACCTGATACTCAGAACAAGCCCCGGTTAGAGATTCATTCTTTAATACTTGCTATTGTGCCCTGAAGGTGTGACAGAATAAGCTCTAAATTGAAAGGCAGAGGGGTTTCCACTGAATATTTCCCGGAAAAGATCGGAAATATTCAGTGGAGATTGTAAACACGGGGATGCACTCCGCAGGTCAGGAGTGATTCAACTCATCATTCCTCAAATCTCGAAGTGATGAGTATCCTGATTACTCATACCGAGACCTTGAGAAGCGATAAAAATGGCAGCCCGAAAAGGCAGGATTACTAAACATGCAAATAGATATCCTGACTCAGCTACCGCTCCCCCTCCCACACCTTTCACCGGCTTTCCCTGAATTCTTCGCCTTGAAAGGTTCGCGAAGGAGAGCCCCTTTCCAGTTCGTTATGATACTGCCACCGCTTTTTCTCCTCCCTTTTTTGATCCTGATTGTTTGAATCGGCAATCATGGCATGGATCCTTGCCAGGGCCAGACGACGGTTCATATACTGGGACCGCTCCTCTTTTGCAATCACCGAGATTCCCGTGGGGCTATGTGTAATGCGCACAGCCGACTCGGTCTTATTGGTATGCTGGCCGCCGGGGCCTGAGGATCGCATGGTCTCAATACGAAGATCGGTTTGCGAAAAACCTCCCATCGTAAAATCACCATTGCGGCCATCCCCGGGTTCATCGAAAAGATTCACTCCCATAAACCAGTTCTTTCGCCTGTGTCCCGGTCGAAATTGACTTTTTGCAATCCACTGAACCGTCCCACGGTATGGCTCAAGGAGCCTTCGGACCTCTTTCGTATCCTCCGTTGCCAGGAGGGCCGATTTCAGAGTTCCGCTGCCATCCCCCGGAACAGCCTCCAGCGCAATGCGAAATCGTGCTCTCGCAGATAGGCATGGAAAGCTTCGGATGAGGCCTCCAGTCCTCCATGCTTGTAAGCCTCGATATGGCGCATCAGGATTGAGTTGCCCAGCCCCCTGGAACCGCTGTGAACCAGAAGGTAGAGTCCGCGACGCGATATGCCCAGCCTTTCGAAAAGCTCGCTGTCAAAGATTTGTTCCGGAGTCTGGAACTCAACAAAGTGGTTCCCCCTCCCTACAGTCCCCAGAGAGCTGTCAAAATCCTGATGCAACCATCGCTCCGAATTATGCGAAAAATGATCTCTGGGAAGCGACTCTTGCCCGGGCGTATGGGAGGTATCTTTACCTTCCCATCTTTCAGAAGCGGCATCGGTGATACGCTTTGCCCACCTCTCCCCGTGAAAGGATTTGTTTTTCGATGAGACCATACTGAATCGCATTCCGCAGCCGATATCGTTCCCGATCAAATGGGGATAGACCACACCTCTTGCCAGAAATGATGCTCCCACAGGGGAACCCTTACCAGGATGGAGATCGGGCATTCCCACAGCCCGGACCATTCCGGGAAGCCGTAGTGTATTTTCCAGTTGCCGGATAGCCTCACTCTCCATCCAGCTTTGCTCGCTTGAGATTACTGAGTATTGTTTGTCCATAAATGAATTAAATTGTATGGAGATATATGTACATACCTCCGGTAGCCTGCCATTTACAAAATATGATTTCGTAAAAGACACAGGTCGACCCGTTCAATAGGATAATG
>JBNLFC010000582.1:0-1997 GCA_050305335.1 Leptospirales bacterium | reverse complement strand
ATTTTGGTCATGAGAGGTTACTTTCATACGACGAAGAGGTAACGCTCTACCTGGAAGTGGCGCTGCATGAGGATGTGGCGACTCCTCTCGATTCCTGGGATGTAGCCTGGTACACCTATACCGACGATTCGGAAGATCCCGTTTTGCTGGAAGGAGCGAATAATGCCGAAGACTCCTCGGATACCCTGGTTCCGCGATTGCTAAAAAGTGGAACCATTGCGATTCCTCATGTTCAGGGGATCACTTCGAAAGCCATCGGTGGATACGGTGGCACCCCCAGTAATGGGAAGTGGAGTTCCACTTCGAAGGATGGGAAGTGGATTTTCGCTGAGCTTACAACGTCATTGTCACAGGGTCAAGTAGCTGAAATGGATGAGTATCCGTTGCCGAAAATCCGCTACGTCAAGATCGGAGCCGCCATTTCCAGTCAGGCAAAGAGTATCGAAAAAGCTTTTTACAACAATCGATCTCTGGATATCTCGAAAGATTTTTATCCTTTTGATAAAAAGCCGGAGTTCAATGACACCTTTTATTTCACTTCTTCCGAAGCCTTTTCCAGACCTGGAGCAAAGGTGCAGATTGATGTAAAAATGCATCAAAATGGCCAATGTGATGTCGGTACTGCGAAAATACTGCTGTCCTATGAATACTGGAATGGCAGCGAGTGGGCGTTGCTGGGCAACTCGGATAGCAGCCTGGCCGTTGATCCAGATGCGGAGTTCAAGGACTATACCCTCGCTTTTACCGGTAACCCTGCCATGGGTTATACGATTGAGTTTATCTGCCCTGAAATCGTATCCACAAAGCTGAACGGCAAGGAGGGGTACTGGATACGCTCTCGTCTTTTAGAAGGCGATTATGGCAAAGAGGCTTACATCGATGTTGGCAATGACAACAGCTATGTTGCTGCCACCTTTCAACCGCCTATCATCTCTTCATTTAGAGTCTCCAGTACAATGGAATCTGGTGACAATCAGGAGATTCCCGAGGTTGTTTTTGTAGAAAACAATTTTGAGTGGACAGATGTAACGGAACTGAACCGTCAGAATGCCAGCAGTCAGACCGGATGCAATAATTGTACTATCGTACCGTTTGTTGCATCACAGGAAACATCGCCTGCGTTCTATGTTTCTTTCAATGGTTCGTTGGCCAATCTTTCCACCAATCTTTATTTTTCCGTTCCTGGTGGCTCTTTGAATCTTTTTCAAATCATCAACCCTGATGACGAACCCTCCCTGGTCTGGGAGACCTGGAACGGGAGTAGCTGGGAATCGTTGAGTGCTATTGATAATACGAAATATTTCACGCGAAGAGAGGCGGTGTATTTGCTGGTGAACGGTAGTGCAATGGCGCGTCCCATGTTCGGTCACCTGGGAAACTGGATTCGCGTCAGGCTTCATTCAGGCTCGTTCAAACAGACTCCTGAAGTGGATCGCATTTACTTCAATAATATCAAGGCTACCAACCGTGTTACAGTCGCGGATGAGTTGCTCGGTACCAGTAATGGGGAACCGGGGCAGGTCTTTCGGCTTTCTAGAACACCGGTTCTGGAGAATCAGAAAATCGTTGTGATTGAGCAGAATATTACTGCAGATGATCTAGCCTCGATTCAAGCGGAAGAGGGTGAGGATGCAGTAGAGGAGATTCTGGACGAAGCCGGCAAGCCTCTGGAGGTGCTGGTTCGCTGGCATGAGGTGAATCGATTTGATTTTTCCACCTCCAGTAGCAGGCACTATATGATCGATCGGGCTAACGGAGAAATTACGTTCGGTGACGGGCAAAAAGGGATGATTCCTCCCGAAGGTAGAAACAACATAATCGGAAAATATTATCAATACGGTGGTGGAATTCGCGGTAACGTGGGAACCGGAACCTTGACTCGCTTGCGAAAATCTATTCCTCTGGTGAAGTCAGTATTCAACCCTTTTGGCGTAGATGGCGGTGTAGATCTGGAAGATCTAGATGGCGTTCGCACCAGGGGACCGAAAAGTATTAAG
>JBNLFC010000581.1:0-2038 GCA_050305335.1 Leptospirales bacterium | reverse complement strand
GGAATCATATTTCGCATTACAATCAGAAGGAGGGGAACAGAGAGCGCAAGGCCTACCCGGAAACGATGGGTCATACTCACCAGTTCGGGGTTCGACTCCTCTTCCAGAGAAACGACTCTCGGTTCCAGAGCCATACCGCATATGGGACAATCGCCTGGAGTATCCTTTACGATTTCGGGGTGCATGGGACAGGTCCACTCCCTCTTCGTTCCTGTTGCCTGCGTCACGATCTCTTCCAGAGCCATTCCACATTTGGGGCAACTTCCAGGGTGGTGTTCCACAACTTCAGGGTGCATGGGGCATGTATAGTCCGCTGCAGGTTCATGCATGTGATGGTGCTTATGAGTGTGGTCATACTGATGCGAAACGTTATGTGATTGGGATGGACCTACCTCTTGACCTGGTTTCTGTGACACAAAGGATCGGGGATCAGCTTCGAATTTGCTTTTGCATGAATCGCTACAAAAGTAATATCTCTTACCCTCAAAATCAATGCAAGGAGCCTCTTCCCCGGGAACCACTTCCATTCCGCATACTGGATCTTTTGCAGTTTCGCTACTCATTGCAACCTCCATATCTCTCCATTGGAAGTAAATTAAGAACTTTTTCCGGTGCGGACCTTCTATGTTTTAGATGTCTATAATTGTTTTGACGAGAATCTTTTGGCAAAACCGGCTGGCTCTGGTAGTTCGGACTATTCCCATCTCCTGGAGCCTCGTTTTATGAACCTCATTCGTTTTCTCGCAAAGCTATAATCTTTTCTCCGGCTGTTTTTGAGAAAAAAGTGTTGTTTCCTGCTGTAAATTCATTCATAATGTAATGAAATGAGTAAAGGGGACAAACAAAAGGCTCAGAATGCAAAGGGTGAAATCATCATCGGGCTTGTGGAAAACGATGTCGACTACCAGGAAAAAATTCAAAAGGAATTACAGAGTCTGCCCGGGGTGAAGGAGATGCGTGCCTGGGAATCCGCGGAAGTTTTCTGGCGCGATAGCAAAGGAAAAGATCTGGATCTTCTGCTTCTGGACATCAAGCTGGGAGGAATGGACGGCGTAGAACTGGCAGGCCATGTTTCCCGGCGAGATCCGGAAACGCGCATTGTTATGCTCTCCAATATGAATTCCGACAGACTCATTTTTCAGGCGCTGAGAAACGGTGCTATCGGCTATCTTTTAAAAACGGAACTCCACGATATTTGCGCAACCGTTCAGACAGTCCTGGATGGAGGTGCTATTATCACCCCTACTATCGCCTATCGAGTGCTGACCAGTTTTAAAAAGGCGAGTCCCGATGTGGGAGCAGACCTTACAGAGCGTGAAAGGCAGGTTCTGGAACTTATGGTCAGCGGCAAAACCATTGCCAGAGTGGCGGATATACTGAAGGTGAGCGTGAATACCGTAAATCATCATGCCAAGAGCATCTACCGAAAATTGAATGTGCATAATCGCACGGATCTGGCCCGGAAGGCTGCATCTGCCGGCTGGATTTGACTGAACGGAGAGCACACTCGACCCCATGCGCTGTCTCATCCATGGCCAGAGCATGGGGCACCCCTCCTCCTGAGGGGTTGTCGGGTGTGTCTCCGCCAGTCAGCTTAGAGGCCATGAGACGGACCGCAGTATATCTTGACACTGTCTCTATAATATGATATTCTAACCATATGAAGACGACCATAAATATTCCCGATTCTCTTGGGCGTCGCGTAAAGGCTATTGCCCGGAAAAAAGGAGTTACAGTTACAGCCTTTATAGAGGAGTCGTTGCGACGTCATATGCAGGAACTCATGCATACTGAACAGAGCAAGGAAATTCGCCTGACAACCTATCATGGCGAGGGTGATGAGGACTGCATCCTCAACTGGGATGAGATTCGTGACCGTGTCTATCCATGATTGCCCATGATCGCATTCGATACAAATCTTCTGGTATATGCTCATCGTTCGGAAAATCCATGGCATAAACCATCTCTCGAACTACTTCAGAAAACGGCCGAATCCACTTCTTCATGGGCCATTCCCTGGCCCTGTGTGCATGAGTTT
>JBNLFC010000580.1:0-2041 GCA_050305335.1 Leptospirales bacterium | reverse complement strand
GGAGCACAAAAAGTTTACTCGTGCAAGCATTGACCGGGCGCTGGCCGGCAAGATTTTTTCCATCGATTCCATGGAAAAGGTCATCAAGGATGGTCTTGTCGAATACGAGTATCACTCCAACTATGGCTCGCCGATCCTCGACGACCAGGGCAACACCATCGGTCTTACAATCATTGCTTTCAATATCACCGAGCGCAAAAAGGCCGAGGAAGAGAGACTTGCTCTGCAACGTCAGTTGCAAATAATGGCGGATAACCTTCCTGGT
Organism: Leptospirales bacterium; assembly: GCA_050305335.1. GTDB lineage: Bacteria > Spirochaetota > Leptospiria > Leptospirales > Leptonemataceae > JBNLFC01. Next base: position 1,776 of record JBNLFC010000580.1, on the reverse strand, counting down.
TCCATTGCAAACTGGCGCAGCTTTCCAGATGGTAGCGCAAAAATGCTCTATGCCAACAGACGTCTCTATGATATGTTTGGACTCACGTTGGAAGAACTGGCCGACGGTTTAGCACCCATGGCCTACCGCATGAATCCAGAGGATCTGGAGAAAAGCGTGCCTCTTCTCCGCGAGGCTGCAAGGGATCTTAAAACATACGCAAACGAGTTCCGCGTGAACCACCCCGACAGAGGAGAGATATGGATTCAGCAGATCAGTACACCATTGTACGAATCGGAAACAAGCCTTCTCTGGTATGGCATGATGTTCGACGTTACGGAACGGAAGCGATATGAAGAGGTGATTCGCCAGAAGCAGCGTACTGAAATTCTCGGAACTCTTACAAGGGGGATTGCCCATGATTTCAGAAATTATCTTGGAACGATTCTTCTCAATACCGGACTTCTCCGTACGGCAGGAGAAAAATTCGATCCGGCTACCCACATTCAGCAAATAGAAGCGGCAGTCGGTAATGCCAATGACTTGATTCGACAACTCTTGACCTTTGGCCGACCTGAGGTCCCGAATTTGAAAAGAGTGTCTCTTGCGAAACTGATGCGAGACGATCTCTGTCTCCTTCGTATCCCTTCCGATGTGAAAATTGAAATCCGGCATCAGCTCCCCCTGGACGGTTTTTTTGTACAGGCTGATGCCATTCAGTTGCGTCAGGTATTCTTGAACCTCTGCATGAACGCTCTTCATGCAATGGCGAAGAAAGGAGGTGTGCTTGGCGTTTCTCTGTCCAGACTCAATCTATCTGAACATGCCCATCCTGCTGAACTGGCAATGCTTGCTTCAGGTTCCTATGTAGAGCTTGCTATCACCGACACAGGAGCAGGGATGAACCCCGAAATCCGTGCCAGAGCATTCGAGCCTTTTTTTACTACAAAGCAGGAGGGTACAGGACTCGGTCTTGCCATTGTTCTATCTATTGTTGAAAATCACGGGGGGACCGTTTTGCTTCGCTCCAGAACCGGAGAAGGCACCACGGTTCGTGTGTTTTTGCCGGAACTCGTAGGAGATCGGTAATTGTGACCTTCCTTTTTTCGCCTTTACGCAAGAGCCTCGTATTTATACACCGGCGTTCCTTCGAATGGTGGCTCTTTGACAAAATATTTTTGAGCCCTGGGGATTAAATCTTTAAAAAGATCTTCGCTCATGATCACGGCCTCTTCCTGTTCGGAAGAAAAAGCAATGTGTGCGGAGAGATTGATCCCATCCGATACGATGTCTCCATGATTTTCTCTGTAAACGGCGCCGCTACGGGTGATGCCTGCACGAAAGAGAAACTGGCCGTTTAGATTTTCTTCCGTGAGGTTGAACATGCGTACCAGTGCCCTCATATGAAGAGTGGTGAGGAGGCAGCCCATAATATTTTTAGCATCAAATATGGAAAGAACCATATCCCCCTTTCTGGACCAGATGAGCCCCCCATACTGACCATAGATTCCCGTCAGCTGGCCCATCAGCTTTTTTCGCATGGAACTCATGCGGGTATCGTCCCGGTTTTCCTGGTAGCTGGAAAGGAATGGGAGATAGATGTAGAGATAGATCAGCACATAGGACTGCCCTTCCTGAAAGGATCTTTCACCGGTGATGAGTCCCCGCGTGATTTGATAGCGCATTCTTTCATCTCTATCTTCTTTCATATGGGAACGAATCGCATAGTTGAGGGCTTCGGGAACCTCCTCACCTCTTTTTTTATGGAGTGTTCTTCGAATCAGGGAAGGGAGGTAT
>JBNLFC010000579.1:0-2046 GCA_050305335.1 Leptospirales bacterium | reverse complement strand
GGGTGCCTTCATCGACTATGCCATGGTGAGCGATGGTGTCGCCCGTATGTCCGGACATGAACAAGTACGCGGTGTCCGGGCAAAGTGAGGCCATTTCATCGGCAAGTTCCCGCCCGTTCATTTCGGGCATGATCAGATCGGTCAGCATCAAGTGGATTCCGTCGGGATTCTCTTTGGCCAGAAACAGCGCCTCGCTTGGTGAGGATGCAGCCAATACCTGGTATCCGTATCTTTCAATCATCAGCTTCACCATTCGCAAATGCGACACCTCGTCTTCCACCACCAGAATGGTCTCATGACCCTTCAGGTCCGGGGATTCTGGATTTGCTTTTGATTCCAGGCCGGCGATGTCAGAATGCAGGGGCAGGTAGACCTTGAAGGTGGAGCCGTGTCCCGGCTTGCTGGTCACGTCGATGAATCCGGCATTCTGCTCGACGATGCCGTAAACCGTGGCCAATCCCATTCCGGTGCCCTTGCCCACCTCCTTGGTGGTGAAGAAAGGCTCGAAAATCTTGTCCATTGTCGGTTTATCCATGCCGCTGCCCGTATCGCTCACCACCAGCGCCACATATGGTCCGGGCCGAACGCCTCTGTTTTGGCCATGGAATGTGTCTTTTATTTCTAATTTGTGCGTTTCAATGGTGATTCGACCCCCTCCCTCGATGGCATCCCGGGCGTTGACGCACAGGTTGGCCAGAATCTGATCCAGTTGTGAGGGATCCATTTTGACCGGCCAGAATTCTGATCCCGGCCGCCACACTAGATCGATATCCTCTCCGATGAGACGTTGCAGCATCTTGATCATCCCCTCGACGGTTCCGTTCAGATCGAGGATCTTCGGCATAATCGTCTGCTTGCGGGCAAAGGCCAGCAGCTGCCGGGTTATTTCCATGGAACGAAGGCTGGCCTCCTGTATTGCTTCAATGTTCTTTCGCAGGGGATCATCCTCTGCAGCTTTTTCCAGGGCCATCTCTGCGTATCCGAAAATGACTCCCAGCATGTTGTTAAAATCATGGGCTACACCGCCGGCCAGTTTCCCTATGGCCTCCAGTTTCTGTGTCTGTTGAAGCTGCTCTTCAAGCTTTTTACGCTCGGTTATGTCCTCCTTGACAGCTACATAATGAGTGATATTGTTTTCCGAATTTCTTACCGGGGCAATGGTTGCCTGCTCCCAGAACATCTCATTGTTTTTTTTCCGGTTGTGAAATTCTCCGTGCCAGACGCCGCCGGAACTGATGGTCTTCCAGAGCCGCCTGTATTCCTCATCGCTTGTTTCACCGGACTTCAGTATACGGGGATTCTCCCCCTGAATTTCACTGAAAGAGTATCCCGTAGTCTGAGTGAAATGAGAATTAACAAACTCGATCTTTCCCTCCACATCGGTAATAACGATAGAAACAGGGCTCTGTTCAATAGCCTGGGAGAGTTTCCTGATAGACTGATCCGTCTGCATCTGCTCGGTGATGTCATTACAGATTGAAGCGATACCGATTGCTTTCCCCTTTTTATCTACCAGAGTCGTATTGAACCACTCGCAGATAATAGTACGCCCGTCCTTGGTTTTATTATTAATAATATTATGCATACCACCGGTCTGGTTCATCAGATTTTGGAAAACACCATCTACCACTTCATGGACTTCTTCAGGCAGTATGAGATCTTTGACATGCCGCCCGATAGCTTCATCTTTTGTATAACCGAATATCCGTTCACAGGCAGCATTCCATTCTATCGCACAGTAATTCTCATCCCACTCAAGAAAACCAAGAGGTGACAATTCTCTGTGCAGACGGAGCCTCTGATCAGACCGGAGAATCTTCTCCTCTGTTTTTTTTTGTTGGGTGATATCCTCGGATATTCCCAGGAGGTACTGGGGCCTTCCTGTTTCCTCAAGAATAGGAATTTTTTTTGTATGGAAAATCCGCTCCTCTTTCTTTTTATTGCTTATCATCTCCTCCGGGATATCCAGAAGTTGTTTTGTATCCAGTACCTTGCGGTCGGTTTTGTTATAGAGATCAGCCTCTTTTTCAGAGAAAATATCATAAT
>JBNLFC010000578.1:0-2050 GCA_050305335.1 Leptospirales bacterium | reverse complement strand
TATGAACTGGGACGAGGTGACGGAAAAACAGCACCTGGTGACTCCCGTGGAGGCGGCTCCCGAGAATCCCGAAACACCCTATCCCGACCGGCAGCTCATGCCCAATGGCACACTGACACTCTCCGAAAACAGTCGGCAGGAGCGTTTTCGGGGGAACGGTTTTACTCCCGGAGGCCCCACCGGAACGGAGCAGCAGTTGCCCCCCGGGTACAGGGATCTGGATTACCAGCGTTCCGAATACGGTAACGTGGACAACATCAAAAACTATGACTACAACCGCATCGAGCGGGATGTGGTGCGCCAGCCCTGGGAGGAGCGTTCCCGCTCTATCGCCGTGGCAGTGGACGGCGTCTGGGTGAAGAAGGGCCCCAAAGACGACAACTCGGGGTATGAACGGGAGTACATTCCCCCCTCCGAGGAGGAGCTGAAGACGCTGGAGCGACTTTTGAAGGCCTCTCTTCTCTATCGGGGAGCCCGGGGGGATCAGATCGAGGTCCGCCATCTGAAAAAGGATCGCTCCATGGAGCAGGCGCAGGAGGACGAAGAGCTTCGCCGTCAGCTTCTCATGCAGCGACTCCTCATCGTTTCGGGTGTGACTCTGGCCGTCTTTCTGTTGATTTTCCTGCTCTACCGGGCCATCAAGAAGGAGATCGCCCGCCGTCGTCGTCTGCGCGAAGAGGAGCTGGCAGCCCGTCAGCAACTTATGCGGGAGGCGGCGCTCCGGGTGGCGGACGAAGGAGCCGCAGAGGTGGAACTCTCCGTGGACGAGAGAGCCCGACGCGAAATGCTTGAGAATGCCATCAACCTGGCCAGGGAGAAACCCGACCAGGTGGCCAAACTGCTCCGCACCTGGCTCGCAGAGGAGTGATCCCGGCTGGAGAAGTCGTTGGAGGAGGAGGGAACCGGGAGGTTCCCTCTTCTGCGTTCGGGGCGCCTCTATGAGGCGAACACGGGAGTTTTTTGCTTTTCCTGTTTAAAAGAATTGCCAGAGGGCGGAAATTTACCGAAAATTGATGTAAGAGCCCTTTCCAGGCCCCTTTTCCCTGATTTTACAGGAAGAGTGGAGCAAGCGCCAGATGCACGGGAAGGGAGGATCCGGAAGCTCACTTCCGGAGCGAGTAGTCCATGCTTCAGTCCAAAAAACAGCAGTTGAACGGACGCCAGAAGGCGGCCATCTTTCTTGTGACACTGGGGCCCGAAGTGGCCTCCGAGATCTTCAAGCACCTCCGGGATGACGAGATCGAGTCGCTTACCTTCGAGATGGCCCGTCTGGACAAGGTGACGCCCGAAGACAAAGAGGCGGTCCTTGTAGAGTTCAACGAGCTCATGATGGCCAACGAGTTTATCTCCTCGGGGGGCATCGACTACGCACGGGAGGTTCTGGAGCGGGCCCTGGGAACCCAGAAGGCCATTGACATCATCAACCGTCTCACCTCCAGTCTCCAGGTGCGACCCTTCGACTTCATCCGTCGCACGGATCCGGCGCATCTGCTCAACTTCATTCAGAACGAGCACCCCCAGACCATCGCCCTCATTCTCTGTTATCTGGAGCCCCAGAAGGCTTCCCATATTCTCTCCAGTCTGCCCCACCAGATCCAGGCCGACGTGGCCAAACGGATCGCCACCATGGAACGCGTCTCTCCCGACGTGTTGCGCGAAGTGGAGCGGGTGCTGGAGCGGAAGCTCTCCACCCTGGCCTCCGAGGACTACACCTCCGCCGGGGGCGTGGACGCCATTGTGGAGGTTCTCAACCTGGTGGACAGGGGAACGGAGAAGACCATCATCGAGGCCCTCGAAGAGGAGGACCCCGAACTGGCCGAAGAGATCAAGAAGAAGATGTTCGTATTCGAGGACATCGTGCTTCTGGACGACCGCGCCATCCAGCGTGTGCTCAGGGAGGTGGACAACCAGGAGCTTGCCAAAGCCCTCAAGTCCGTGGAGCCCGAAGTGCAGGAGAAGATCTTCAAGAACATGTCCAAACGTGCGGCAGCCCTGCTGCGTGAGGATATGGAGTTCATGGGTCCCATCCGTTTGAAGGATGTGGAGGACT
>JBNLFC010000577.1:0-2050 GCA_050305335.1 Leptospirales bacterium | reverse complement strand
ATTTCCGGGCAAATCCAGATTTATTGATTCAATGTTCCATGGGGGTGCAATCCCCAGAAGTGCTGAATAGTGCTTTGTCAGTGATTCGTCGGCAGGCATACATATCGATATCCATTTATACCGTTTTCTGTATACTACTATTCACCCATGCTAAACCCGGAAGAGCCACAAAGGTAAAGTGAGTAACGTATCAGGATTTGCTGTGCTGAAGATGGGTAGACCAGGGTATGGGAGTCTGGCAAATTGATTGCCATTTCCAGAAGAGACCATAAAGTGAACTAAAATCATAATCCCGGAGACTTTAATGACCCGTTGGGCCTTACGAGTTCTATTTTTATTATCACTGGTTTGCCTGTTCTCCTGTTCGTCTGCCGCTTATCGCAATTCCGAATCAGCGCCAGCTTCTTCGGTATCGACAGGTGGGGAGTATGAAGCAGAGGAGATCCTGGATGATGAGATATCGGCAAAAAGTGAGTCTCGATTTCGGAGAGATGAGGGGAGGTCCTCTTCCGCGCCTTTAAAAAAGACAACAAGGATGATGATCTACCATGCAGATCTTCACTCCACCGTGGATGAGCTTTCCAGCGCTGTGGATCGAGCGCGCGCCATTGCCAGAGGTCTGGGGGGATATGTCGAAAAGGAGTATCTACAGAAAGAACCGGCAATGGCACGATTCACATTTCGTGTGCCGGTCGCATTCTTTCACAGAGCATTGCAGGATCTCTCAGCCATCGGCGAGGTCAGTTTCCGAAATATCAATGCAAACGACATTACGCGAGAGTTTGCCGACCTATCCCAGCGACTGCAGAATCTCAATACGCTTCTGGAAAGACTTCACCTGATTTTGCAAAGAACTACAGAAACTAAACAGAAAATCAGAATCCTCCACCAGATTGCACGACTGAAGAAGCAGATAGATTCTATGGAGGCCCGGAAGAAGCATATGGCCAAACAGGCTTCCTTTTCTACGATTCAGGTGGAGTTCAATGCACGCCAGAAACTTTCGGTCTCTACCGGTTCTCCCATTGCCTGGATTCGTAGCCTCAGGCCAGATAAGCGAACTCTCTATAGTGCTCCACTTTTTACCATTCCTCTCCCCGAAGGATTCCTGGATAATAGCAAAGAATATCGATCTTCGGGGGAAGCTCTCTTTATGAGTCCGGACCGAGTGGAGATTCGAACCTCCACCATGGAAAACGATCCGGAGGGAGATCTTAGTTTCTATGAAAGAGCAATTCTCTATCATCAGTCAATCTATCCTGATAAAATCGAAAGCAGCGGTTCCTCTAACAATCGGTTTACAATGACCGTGCCCCGTCAGGTAGGATACAACAAGATTTATTACACAATCTCAATGGTTGTGGATGACAGGCAACTCCATATCATGGAAGTCCATTATCCCTCCGGGGAGGCTTTCCAGAAACATCATGAAAGCGTTGAGCTTGCACTGACAAAATTCAAGAAGAAATCTATACTTCAAATGATGCTGGAGGTCTTCCAATGATTCGTTCTTCTTCCCCTTCCGCTTACAGGCTTTACCTCTGTTTTACCGTGCTTTTCATTCTGCCCTTTGCCGTTCAAGGGGAGGAATCGCTACGTAGCGATAGCGAAACAAAAACGATCGTGACTCTTGATTTCGGTCTGCGCATCGACTCGCCATATCGTGTTGTCGATGCCATGACAGGCTTTGCCGAAAAAAACGGAGGTTATCTGGTCAGTCTCCAGGGCTCCCGGGCTGTCTTTCGGATCCCCGCTTCTCTGGGGGAGGAGAGAATCTCCAGCGAACTGCTCTCTATTCCAGGATTAAATCTGTATAGCTCTTCTAGAGATTCCAGTGATGTAACGTCTCAACTTGTGGATCTTCGGGCGAAGTTGCATGTTGCCAGAGATCATCTTACAAAACTTCGTGCTCTCTCCGGTACGGCGGGCCTTGGCGATCTTCTGGATCTGGAGACTTCCATGAGCGATTCTTTGATGGAGGTAGAACGAATGCAGGGAGAGATTCAGTTTCTCGAAGAGTCTTCCCGGCTATTGACCGTACGAGTATCTA
>JBNLFC010000576.1:0-2062 GCA_050305335.1 Leptospirales bacterium | reverse complement strand
CACACAGGCCATCAGCGTCATTGCGGGAGTGGAGGATCTCTATGTGATCATTCCACGGGAACATCGATTTGAAGCAGCCCTTGGATTCATTGCCGTTCTCTCATTTATCCAACGCTACGGTCTGGGTAACCTGGCAAGATTTATGATCTGGCCTGTGCTTGCTTTTTATATCTCAAACATTGCCATCAATCTTTTTGGTCTCTACCAGATTTTCCAGTATGGATGGCATCCACCTGTTCTCCATGAAGTAGACTTCAGTAATATCGCATGCTTCTGGCCTATATTATTTCTGGGAGTTGCCAATGGTGCAACTTTGATCACCGGTGTGGAGGTGGGGTACTCATCGGTCAATATTCCATTTCACAGGGGAAAGGCCATTCGCCTCTCCATGTGGATTCTTTACTCCATTGTTGTGGTTACCTATGGATTACAGCTCACCAACTTCCTGGGGCTGGGTGTAACCTATAACCCCCATGTCCCCATTCCTCTGGAAATAGCGCACCATCTGGGAGGCAAACCTCTTGCATTTTTTCTGGGCATTCTAACTGCCATTATGCTTCTTCTTGCATCCCAGACAGCCCAGACCGACTTCCCGCTGGAAATTCTGAGGGCCAGCCGCAGCAATTTCTTTCCCCGCGGCATTGGAGACATGGCCTGGCGCAAGGTAAAATCAGTTCTTGCCATTGGCGGCCACGAGGGCGTCCACAACCCCAGAGCAACTCTGCTACTGGGGGTCTTGAGCATTGTGATTCTCTACTTTTTTCCATCCAGCCACCACATTGAAAGCATGTATGGTCTGGCAGTAATCATTGCCATGAACATCGACATCACCAGCTACCTGCTCCGTCTCGTTCGCGCCAGGAAGTTTGCGCCTATTGTGCTCCTTGGATTGAGCGTTATGGTATTTATGCTAATCAACATCCTGTACAACAAGTTTTTTGCAGGCGCCTGGTTTATAGTCGTATTGATGTTAATCTATCTTGTGATCTTTTTATTCTCCGAAACCATTTACGATATATGGGAAGAGAAACTGAAGGTTGTTCCAATTGACTTCGGTCTCTGGTATCCGGCATTCCAGAACATTCCGGTGGACACAAAAAATGTTGTGCTGGTGTCCAAATTCCACCCCGGAGTCATCCACTTTCTGAAAAACTACATTCGAGGTGGGCACATCCCGCTGGTGCTTCATTTTCAGACCGATCCGTCCGAGACATTCCCGGACGAACTACCGGAATGGTTCAAAGTCATACCCGTGCCATCCCATGTTGACACAATATCTGCCATCACCGGTTACATCAGCAAAAACGAAATCAAGCGTGTGCATCTCATTCCTCTTCTGGTACGAGGAATCGACCCGATTTTAAAATACTACTTTGGCAATAGTATAGAGCGAATGAAATTCGCAATTTCCCAGCATGCCGATCTTCAGGTGGAGTATAACAAAGAACGAATCTCTCTGTCTGGTAGAGAGATTCTCAGGCGGATTACCCATTTGCTCAAACCCACATAGCTTCAATGCTATCATGTCTGCCTGTATAGCTCGCTTCTCTCAAACGGGTTCGTCCAATTTGTCTGAACAATCAGAAGAGTCCTGAAACCCTCCACGACAAAAGAACAAAAAAAACCACTTTCTCTCCGCCGAAAAATGGAATAATATTTCAGAATATGCGTGACAGCGCTCCTGCCCGGCAGGATCCCAAATATGAGAGACTCATAACGATGCAGAATGCAACTAACGAGGGAGAAAGAGTCCCCTCTATTCTGAACGATATTCGACTGATCTTCGCTACCATACTCACTGACCCGGGCAGCTCCCTTGCATACGGTGCCGATGCTCTCATTGCCGTCACAGTAGTCCTGATGAAGGCCAACTATCATTCAGGCCTGCTGGCCACAATCATAGGCGGGATCACCGTCATGATGGTATATCTGATCGCGGTTGTGGTGTACAATGGGATGACCAGGCATCACGTGCATCGAGCGCTGGGCGGCGGAGCCTTTGTCTCGGCACTGATCACATCCGGGCGAATCAGGAAACATCCGAGGCTGAAACGGCTTGTGC
>JBNLFC010000575.1:0-2073 GCA_050305335.1 Leptospirales bacterium | reverse complement strand
CTCTAAACCCGTTAAAAATTAGAGGTCCGATCTGCATAGGCGGTGGCCGCTTCTTCGGTCTCGGCCTCTTCGCAGCACTCGACTGACCCGAGGTTCCACTTGACGTGAGGAGTATTTGAGACCAATATAACTACAGGGGGAAATCCCATGGATGTCATACGCAAGTATATTACAATCGACTCTGATACAATCCATGTACCCGAGCTAAAAGAGTGGATGAACCGAAAAGTCGAGCTCATTGTAATGCCAGCCGAAGAGCCTGCAGCGGTCCAGCGCCCCTATGGGTTGGCCAGAGGGGAATTCAAAGTGGAAAAGATGTTCTTTGACGCCCTTCCAAAGGAAATTGAGGAGCACTTCCGTTGAGTGGTGTTTTGATTGATACGCATATATTTCTCTGGTACGTCTCGGGGGACGCCTCTCTTGCGGAATCCCATCGGGCCGTCATTGCATCGTCCGAAATGGACGTTTCTGTCAGCGTGGTTTCATTCTGGGAGTGTATTGTCAAAGCTGATCTGGGAAAGCTTAATTTGCGTAAACCTTTCTGGAAAACAGTCGCGCAATACGCCGATCAACATCTTATTTCCGTTTTACCGCTGGAACAAATGGATCTTGCCTTTCTTGAGGAATTGCCCTCTATTCACCGTGACCCATTTGACCGTCTGCTGGTCTGTCAGGCCTTGCGATATAATATCCCGCTTTTGACAGATGACACCTTGATCAAAGAGTATCCTGTTCGTATTCTTTAAACCATCCCGGCATAACGGTGCGCCACAGCCGTTGGCCAGAAGGGTAAACAAATTTGCTCTTTAACATATATCTGTGGTAATTATTTTCTTAGATTCCACCGTCGATAAATCAACGATAGGTGGAATCTAAGAATGGGCGCATCTATACAAAAGGACTGGTCCGATGAGGAGATTATCCCCATCTCTGCATTGAGTCACTTCCTCTATTGTCCCAGACAGTACGCCCTGATCCATATCGATGGCATTTTCATTCACAATCACCTTACGGTGGAAGGAAAAATCGGCCATGAGTATGTGGATCAGCCACAAATCTTGAATGATCACGGTGTACGCAAAGAGACTTCGCTGCGGGTTTACTCTGATCGTTATGGACTTTCTGGCATTGCCGATGTTGTGGAATTTCCCGATAGTCGAGCTCCTTTTCCCATCGATTACAAGCATGGTGGAGCAGCCTCCTGGAAAAACCACGAGGTGCAGCTCTGCGCCATTGCGTTATGCCTCGAAGAGATGATGGATGCGGAAATTCCGACAGGTGCGATCTATCACCTCCACTCAAAAAAAAGACACACCGTGGAGTTTGATCTTGAGCTTCGTTCCAGAACTCTCTCGCTGATTGAAGAGATTCGCGCTCTTTGTAGAGCGCAGAGGTTACCCGAACCTCTGAATAATCGAAAATGCCATCGCTGCAGTCTGCAGAGCGCCTGTCTTCCCGGTGCCATGGTCGAAAGAGCTGCCAATATTTTTCAACCCGCGGAGCTTGTATGACACAGGTAATTCAAAATACTCTTTATATAACAAAACCCGGGCTCTATCTCCATAAAGAGAATAACACGGTCAGGGTAGATGAGAATACAGAGACTCTTCTCACTGTGCCGCTGCACCATCTTCAGGGAATCACTTTCTTGAGTCGTGGATCTATCTCTTCTTATTTGCTGGATAAATGTCTTACCGCCGGCATTTCCGTCACTTACCTGACTGAGCGAGGTCGCTTTTTGGCCAGGCTGGAAGGTGCCAGTCCGGGCAATGTTCTGGTTCGTCTGGAGCAGTACCGTAAAGCCACAAACGCTGCCGAACGACTCAAGCTTGCCAGATGGATTGTCGCAGGAAAGGTGCAAAACGCGCGACTGAATCTACTTCGAAGTGCTCGTGATCGAAAAGAGGATGGTTCCCTGGAGGAGAAGGCACTGCGTGCTACAGCGGAGAAGCTGGGCGCAAGGCTGGAGCAGATTATGAATGCGCAGAATCTGGATGAGTTGCGTGGACACGAAGGAGAATCTGCCAGAAGCTATTTCTCCGTATTCGATCATCTGATCATACAACAAAAATC
>JBNLFC010000574.1:0-2080 GCA_050305335.1 Leptospirales bacterium | reverse complement strand
GAGCTTGTTTACCACCGGAACCATCAGCTCAGCCACTTCCGGCACCATACCCGTATCCATTTCCCTGTCGAAAGAGGAGTGCTCCTCATAAAGTAACATTGCGGAGAGGCGATACAATTCATCGGTATTTCTCAGCGCCTGGTGGGCAGCAGTAAGCTCAGGATCCCTTCTCTCATTCTTGATCATAATCATTAAAAAAGTCCGAATAAACTGGATCTCGTCCGCAGTAAGATCATGGTCCAGGAGGAGATACCGGGCTGCCTCCAGATCAAGATTACGCAAATGTATCCTGGCCAAAAAGACCGGATCACCGGCCATTTCACTCCCCTCGCCCACTGACCTCTTTTGAATGTCGCGAGCTCTCAAATTGACACCATCAGACTCATCTCCTGCCTTGAAGCCATCCTGCTGCGCCAGGGGGTGCAAAATTAAAATCTTCAAATCCGGGCGCCTCACCTTCAGGGTAATTTTGTCGATCTTTTTGGTTCGATAATCCAGAATCACAAACGCCCTCAGTTTTCGAGCCTTACTCCTGTAGCTTATCAATTCTCTGATATCAACGAATTGCCTCACATATACCGGGAACTGATCACTGGCCGAGGTGCTCCGGAAAATGATAGTTTTCTGCTCTCTTCCCGGCAGCCAGAGGTAGGGGACAGAGAGCTTCTGACTTTTATTGTTAGCCAGTGAAATCTCCCCTGATGGAAGAAGAGGCTCCAGATATTCCCCGACAAAATAGAGGTGCAAAACTGGCTGATCTATGGAGCGGCCTACGCCGGCCATTCGCGGAGCCTCCATGCGCCCCTCTATACTGACCCGACAGGTTGACAGATCATCGGAGACCTCAATGGAATAGCCGCTCCTGGTCGTATAGACATTCGATTCAGCCATCGCTCTGACCGATCCTGTACTTCTCTAATTTATACTGAAGAGACCCCCGGGAAATTCCCAGCGCACGGGCCATATGCACCTGATTTCCCCCATGGAGAGCATATGCACGCATCAGCAACTCCTGCTCCAGCTGACCGGTGCGACGTCGCAAGTTCAAATCATCGATAAGATAGCTCTGCCCTGCCCCCTGGGCAAGCTGCAGATCCTTTTCCGTGATGCTTCCCCCGGAACAGAGGAGAAACGAAGATTCCATTACCTGAACCATCTCATCATAATTTCCAGGCCACTCACGCTCCACCAGTGAACGCATAGCGCCCTCTGACAAGTCTATGCGTCGCCTATATTTTTTTTGCAGCACCCTCAGAAGATATCGTATCTCCTCTGGAAGATGGTCTTGAACTGCACGAAGTGGTGGTACAATGAGCCGGTTTTGAGACAAAAGGTTATAAAGATCTTTATGAAAGTCACCCTGAGCAGCCATCTTCTCCAGGTCCATGCATGACAGAAAAATCCAGCATTGAGAAGCGCCGCCTCCCTCGCGAAAATAATCCAGAATCCTTACCTGCGCTTCAATCGCAACATCACCAGCCTCCTGGATGATCACTACAGCCTTCTCCGTATTCGCAAGTGGCAATGCCCGCATGGCTCCCCCGAGGCGTTCTCCAGCAAAATCACCAAACATTTCACGTAACTGCACTCTGGAATCAAGACCTGATGGCGAAAAAAAGAGAGGAGAATAACCTGGACATCGTTGCTGACTCAGAGCCTCCACAAGAAGATCCCCACCCGAGCCGGGCTCGGATTGAATGAGAAGAGGAAAGTTTTTGCCAGAACCACCCTCCGCGATCGACATTAACCAGGCAGGAAGCCTCTTCAAAGGACCGAAAGATTCCGGGTGGACACCCATAGAAAGCAGAGCTGCCCGCAGCATTGCTCCCATAGGATCGCCCTGCCATGCAGGCAATTCAGCAACCAGGACCCGTCCTGGAGCAGACATATTTTCAACAACAACCCAGACCGGCCGATCCCCGAGAAACCCCGATTCCGGATCCAGCCTGACGTGCCCTTTTCTTCTCAATTCTTTCCAGAGCTCCATGTCCTCCAGAAAATCGTAAATATGCGAAGCACCTCCATAACCCGCTGAGCATTCCAGAAAAAAATCACTTCCTTCGCGGGTAAAAATAGAGGC
>JBNLFC010000573.1:0-2086 GCA_050305335.1 Leptospirales bacterium | reverse complement strand
GTAAAGGCAACTCTGGCAACGCTTGCCCTTTTTTTGTTTTGCTATATGCAGCAGATTATGGCCGAGACTTCCGATTCCGGGGAGGCCACCACTTCCGATCTGTTTCAACCTGATGCAGCAGAACTTGAGCTGGAAGTGAAAAATCTCAAAGCGAACGATCTGGTGGCTCAACTTTTTGATTTTTACAGAGCCCAGCGCATGGATATCGCATTTCGGCTACTTGCTGAGTTGAAAGTGCTGGATCCAGATTCAGCGGCTTATCTCTATTTTCAGGCATTGAACCACTATAGAAAAGGTGAAAAGGCGGAGGCCGTGGTATCTCTGAAAGACTCCATTGAAAAGGGAGATTGCTTTGAGCCTTCCATGAATCTTCTGGGCATAATTTACATGGAGGCCGATCGCTGGACCGACAGCGCCGCTGCATTTCGAACTGCCACTGAGTGTAGTCCATACAACCCTACTTACGCTTACAATCTTGCCTACGCCTATTACAGATCTGGCAAAGAGGATAAGGCCATGGATCTGGCTACAAGAAGCATTCATTTAAAAATGAATTTTGCTGACGCTTATTTTCTGAAGGGTTTGATTGAAAGGGATCGAAATGCCCTCTCCGACTCGATGCTCAGCTTTCAAACTGCGGAGAAAGCGGGTTTGAACTCCACTGATTTTTTGCTTCAATACCTCTACACGGCCGATAAAGCCGAAGCAGATCGCCTTGTGCTGGATCTGTGTGATAGACTCTCATCCTTAAGCGATTTATCGGTCATTCATACTCTGGCGCGCATACGCATGAAATATGGTGAGTACGCTAAAGCAATTCCTCTTTTGCAAAGGTTGGTTAACTCCCCATCTGCTGACAGCGAAGATCGGAAAAACTTGATATATGCATCTATGCGAGTGGGACTCGATCCTTTTTTGTTGCTGCGCAGAATGAGAGTCACACCTCAGGAAAAAGAAGAGCTCTTGCAATTTATAAAGCAGGTGCAAAGCGAAAACCAGCTTCCCCGAATTCGAGATCCTATTTTGCGCCCTGCGAAATGACAACATCGGCCGACCCATCTTCCTGAAGGGAGAAGTCTACTCTGCGGCTCCGTGGGGATTCCAATTCTCTAGAAAGAGCGTACATCCTGCGATAGAAATCTTTCGTATCATCTTTCTTTAAGAGAAATATGGAATGTCCACTTTTTCGATATACGCCATTAATCGGGTATAGCTTTGCTCCCGTAAACTCGCCGTTCTCCCTGGAAAAAAGAAGTTCTGCCAGAAAATTATCTTTCTGTTGAAAGTTTTCGGAACCGAAAAGAAAATTACCCAGAGAATAGAATATCAGACCGTTTCTGTACGCTTCAATTCCCTGGGGTATATGGGGATGGTGTCCAATGACCACGGTTGCGCCTGCATCAATCATTCTATGGGCCACAATCACCTGGCTGCGGTCCGCGAAATTCATATACTCTTTTCCCCAGTGCACGTTCACAATCACATGCTTCGCGTATTGTCTGGCAGCGGCAATTGCCTGGACGGCCCATCGCAGATCCGCAACGCCCGGATGGGCTGCATCTGCATAGATCTGTCTACTACCGATTTCATCGAGGGAGATAATGGCAAATGTCGTTCCTTCTATTTGCAAATAGATGGGCTTCAGTGCTTCGTTTGCATTGTCACCAGCGCCGGCGTACAAAATCCCATTATTTATCAGGGCCGCTCTGGTAGCAGCAAGGCCACTGTCTCCCAGATCCATTGCATGGTTGTTGGCCAGCATAACACCATCAATTCCCATACTCTGCAACAGCTGAGCGTTTGCCGGGTCCGAAGCAAAAATATGCGCTTTTTGTTCTTCGGGGTTGCCCGTGAGAGCAAAAACCGTTTCCAGATTCAGTGCGCTGAATTGTGATTTCTTTAAAAGGGGAATAATTCCCCTTACGGGAAATGCGAGATCTTTTTTTTCCTGAAGATCCTGAATGGCCCAGACGAAGTGTGTGTCGCCGCCAAAAAGGAGGGATATATCCGGACGAATAACCAGCTCATCTACATTGTAGGTGACAGACTCTTTTTTTTCACTCTCATTTTTAGCTGATTCAGGCTC
>JBNLFC010000572.1:0-2087 GCA_050305335.1 Leptospirales bacterium | reverse complement strand
ACCCATAGCGCTGGCTCTATCCCGATTCTGGCCCGGCCCTCTCACCCTGCTCCTCCCTCATGAAGGAAAAATTCCCTCCATTGTAACAGCAGGGTCCGATCTGGCAGGCTTTCGCGTGCCCGACCACCCGGTAGCTCTCAAGATTTTACAAGATGTGGCTACGCCTCTGGCCGCGCCCTCCGCCAACCCCTCCAACCAGCGCAGTCCGACCAGCGCCGCCATGGTGGAAAGAATGCTGGGAGAAAAGGTGGACGCTATTGTGGATGGGGGCCCATGCAAAATTGGTCTGGAATCCACGGTGGTAGAGATAGTTGAAAATCGCTTAAAGATTCACAGGCCCGGGGGGCTTACCGCGGAGAAGTTGATCCGGGCCGGGTTTGAGATCATGCCCCGGGAAAACAGGTTTGCCATTCCAACAAGCGCTGGAGCTTCCTCCCTTGCCAGTGAGACTCGCTCTTCGCCGGGGCAATTTCCGCTGCATTATGCTCCCGCTGTTCCAGTTGTATGGTTGGATTGTGCTTTTTATAATCGCATAGTTGGGTCAGGAGAGATGTCCCGGGAGGCATGGATCGATTTGCGTAGCCTCACCGTAACTAAGTCTAATCTGATGGCATTCCCGCAAGGGATGAGAATTCAACCAGCCCTTCTCGTTGGCGGAGCCGTTGCGCCTTCAGGCTTTGATTCCCTGTATCTGGACGCCATGCATTGCCTTTCACATTGTACAGACTTGAATGAAGTTGCACATGATCTTTTCTCCTTATTTGACTCAATCCCCCATGGTCTGGACCTTATCCTTGCGCGGCCATTCCCTTTGCGCGACCTGGGGGCTGCATTGAATGATCGAATAATGCGAGCATCCCGATATGCAGGATGTTTATACGAAGAAATGTATCTTCGTCTGGCGCCGCGCTTCAACGAGGAGTAATACCCTGAAAGCGCGATGCTGGAGAATTCTTAAAACTTATTGCCGGGCTTCAGGGGCCCTTGAAATGGTTGTATCGCTGCTGTAATGTTTATTAATAATCGGTTATTAAAGAAGGATTGAGCTATTTTCCGCCATATTTCACATAAAAGGACCATCTTCATAGGAGATGTGCATGGTTGCCTGGATGAGTTGCAGCAATTGACCGAACTTCTGGAGCTCGATCCGCTGGATCGGGTGATTTTGATCGGTGATTTGATCAATCGTGGTCCTGATCCGGCCGGTGTGGTACGTTTCGCTTTTGAGAGACGTTTCGAGGCTGTTCTGGGAAATCATGAATATCACTATTCGCTCACATGGAGAGCCAATAAAAAATATAGCGCTCTCCGCCATGCACTTGGATATGAGATGCACAACTGGGTCATTCATTTGCCTGCTTTCATTGAGACCGAATCCTTCCTGGCAGTGCATGCTGGCCTGGCTCCAGGGGTAGAAGTTTCTGCAACTCCCCTGGAAATCCTTACGAATATTCGGACCTGGGATGGCATGGGGCGGGATCTACGAAATGCCAACAATCCGCCATGGTACACCCTTTACCATGGGAAAAAACCGGTTATTTACGGCCACTGGGCCAAAGAGGGGCTCAATGTTCGCAAACACACAGTGGGACTAGATTCAGGTTGTGTTTATGGCAATTACCTGACGGCATACATTCTGGAGAGTCGTTCTATTGTCCAGGTCAGATCAAAACGCATTTATGAGAGACCTGGGGGAGTTTGAACATGCGGATCCGCTCTAATCTGATTGTTTTCACATTTCTCATCATTTCATCCGTTGTAATCATCTCATGCGACTCAAAATTGCTTAACTTGTTTTCCTTTGATACTGACGAACAATCGTTGGAGGAAAAGGATGAATGGAAGAGTATTCGCACCTCAGGTGAGGGATCAGTAATTTCACTTTTGAAAGCTTCCGGAGGCGATATTCTGCTGGTCTACATCCCTTCCGGGCACTCTGGAATTCAGGAGTTAAGCGAAGTATCTGACCAATTTCTCGATTCCGGATTTGATCTGATTACAATAGAAACCGCCAGAGATGCTACCACCCTAAACCTGGATTTTCTTTTTGCGGAAGTGGAGCGCAGGCCGGGAATCCGGCGTCGTGT
>JBNLFC010000571.1:0-2089 GCA_050305335.1 Leptospirales bacterium | reverse complement strand
ATCATCGATTTGTCCAATGTCCCTTTTGGGCCCTTTCCTTCCACCACCTCTTGCTCCGGGTACATCATCCCAGCCTCCGCCGGTTCTCGCCATCATATTAATAAATTGTCCGGCTTTTGCAATAGTCCATCCCATCTGATCAGCTACGCTTTTTACAGCCTCACGGCGAACTGATGCAGGCATGGCATCCCATGCAAGGGCCAGAGTCCCATGGCTCGCTCTTGCGCCAACACCTCCGCCTCCGATTCCAGGAGCAATAGCAAAGGCGACATCCAGAGCGGTAAAAAGGGAATTCATAGCCAGTTGAAAATCTTTGTCATCGCCTTTGTAAAAATTTAAGAGATAAATTCTTTCAGCAGCATCATAAGTCAGGCCGATATAATCCAGCCAATCCAGTGGGGATGTGTATCGATGTATGCCTGCATTCCCCTGCAGCGTATGAGCCACCTCATGTGCCAGCAGATGGTCGCCATCCTTCGACCCGGGGCGATATTCGCCTTTACCGAAAACAATATCCTTTCCCACCGTGAATGCCTTCGCATTGATGGAAGTGGCCGCTCTCTCCGCCGCATCTCCGGTGTGAATGCGCACGTCGCTTAGATCGTGGCCGGTGTGTTGTTCCAGCGAAGTCCGGTCTTTTTCCGAAAGAGCGCTTCCTTCGCTTTGCAGGGCAGAATTTACGTGGCTTTCTTGAGCCTGGTTTAACGCAAATCCACCTTCGCTGCCCGATGCCTGGATGGTTGTGGTGTTGCCGGTTACAGGTGAGATATCAGAAATTTTGCCTGTATCTCGTTTTGTTTCAGAGGAACGATTGCTATATCTGGAAGCTAATTCGTCTGCTTCTTTTTCTGCCCGGCTATTGGGAGGTGCTACTGACCGCAGAGACGGGGTCCTGGGTGGCATTGGCCGGCGGTAGCGGAGAGGAGTCGTCGGTGTGAATTCTTCTCCAGCGTAAAATGATCCGGGTTTAGACCCGCTGTCATTTGACCACTGTGATTCGTTTATTTTCCGTAATAAGGAGTATTCTTTCATTGTGATATCCTGTTGCGGATCTCTACATCAACTTCGTACGATAGTTGGTGTGCTGGAATTTGTCAAGGGGATTATCGACACAATGTGGCCGCATCCAGCACCACTGTCGTAAGAATCTGGCGTGCAATCGCATCTGTGGTTGCCAGTGGTGCTGGACCGCGCTGCTCCGGGCTCCGCTGAACGCTACGTCCAGCACTCACTCCCGGGGGAAGTGATGCTGGATGCTTCGCACCCTGCACATCGCTTGCGGGGAGGGCGTTATTCGTCATGCGAATGATCAGTCAAGTAATTACAGGTCTTCATCTGGCGATTAAAATAAATGCGCTTCATTCATGGCACAAAAATCAGATTATAAGGAGCAACACTGATCCCTGCCTTTTCACCGGCAATGTCGGTACTATCGCCGCTTGGCTGACCAGGTATCTTCTTACTGGACCAGGAGTTCCCTCCATCATGGCTTTCAAATAATAGAATCCCATCACCCGTATCGAGAGTCTTTTTCCAGCGATCTGTTAAATCCATATTGAGTGTTGCGAGGAAGCGAATGGTATTGTTCACAATAACCATTTTGAATGGGTCAAAATCACCTTCGAAATCATGAAACCATACGATCCGATCGTCGTTGATCCTTCCTATCTTGATTGTATCATCCACTTTGCCGATAACCAGATTTTGTTCTACAATATAATACCGATTTGCTTCCGAAGTAAGCTGATTCCACGAAGTGCCATCGTCATCGGTATACCACAAATGATTGAAATAATAATCCACGGTGTTAATTAAATACACTCTGTTGCCAGTATGAGTCAATCTATCTAAAGATGAATTATTTTCCATCTGGAAGGGCACTTTCGACCAGGTTTTTCCGTTATTCGAGGACTTTAGCAAGTCATGGGAACCAATTGCCCAGATATTATCATCATCTATGCTCAGGATTTGACTGCAGGTATTACCTGGTATTCTCCCTTTTTCATTCCAGGTTTTTCCCGAATCAAGTGATTGCAGGTAGAAGTAGTTCGAATCAATTCCTTCGGGCTTTATTTCTCCCCGAATAGCT
>JBNLFC010000570.1:0-2100 GCA_050305335.1 Leptospirales bacterium | reverse complement strand
GGACCAGGGTCATCAACCGTTCGATGGATCGAATCCCCTGATCCCGGTCCAACCCGCAGACGAGCGCGACTACGTCGACGTTGGCCGCGAGCACCTGGGAGGCCGCCGTGCGCCCAGCTGTCTTGCGCGTCAGGTGGGTCCGTCGCGGAAGGAGGAGGCCTGTTCAATGATCCTTCGCATGGCAGCCACGGCTTCTACGGGATGCATTCCTGTGGCCGTTTCTTCGGATAGCATAACGGCGTCTGCACCTTCCATCACTGCATTGGCTACGTCTGTGACTTCAGCTCGCGTAGGTCGGCTGCTTTTTACCATGGATCCCAGCATCTGGGTGGCGACCACTGCCCATTTTCCTCTTAAAGAGGCTCTATCCAGTATCTTTTTTTGAATCAAAGGAACCTTTTCAAATTCAATTTCCACACCAAGATCGCCGCGGGCTACCATGACTCCGTCTGATACTTCAAGGATCTCATCCAGTTTGTCCAGAGCTTCCGGGCGTTCCAGCTTTGCTACAATAGGGAACTTATTGCTACCCAGCAGAGCCTGAGCCCGAATTACGTCGTGAGGGGAGCGTACAAAAGAAATTGCCACAAGATCGATATCCGAATGCGAAATGTAATCTAGATCTTTGCGATCTTTTTCTGTCAGTGTTTCAACCGATAGGTGTGTATGGGGAAGATTGATGCCTTTGTTAGAATAGAGCCTGCCACCGATGATGGTGCGACAGATTACATCGTTGCCCTTGATCTCTTCCACTGTCATTTCTATGCTACCATCGGCCAGAAGGATTCGGCTGCCGGGAATTACATCTCGTGGTAATGCTGTATAACCTGTGCTTACGGTAGTTTCGTCGCCTTCGCCGATTTCTCTGGTGGTGATTGTGAAGTATGTGCCTTCTGTCAACACCACACCGTTTCCCGGAAGGGTTCCGATTCGTATTTTGGGACCCTGGATGTCTGCAAGGATTGGAATGTTCGCACCTTCTTTTTTTTCAACGTTGCGAATCATTTCAATGAGAGGTTGCAGTGTTTCCCCGTTTCCATGGGAAAAGTTGATTCGGAAGCAATCAACGCCTGCCTGAATTAAAGAGCGGAGGCATTCCTCAGTGGCGCTGGCTGGCCCGATGGTTGCGATGATTTTTACATTTCGATATTCATTCTTCTTCTCTATGATCGAGTCGGCAATGAAGGAATTGGAGTCAAAGTGTTGCATGGGGCATTTCCCGGAAGTATGTTTTCTTTTTGTTGATATGACGGGAAGAAATGGAGAGATAACCCGGAGTGGATAGAAATGAGCTGGCTCTCCTGCTTCTGGGGAAGGTGGAGAGCCGATTCGGGGCAGCTATTATTTACCGTTCGTTTTCAATCCCAGGGGGAGGTAGAGAGGACACCATGCCAGAAGACCGGTGACTACAAAGATTAAACCAATGGCGCCAAACCAGGATTGATAGTAGTAACCAGCTCCCATGACGGCAAGGCCTGCAACGATACGAACTACTCTATCGATTGTTCCAACATTCGCTTTCATAACTTTTCTCCTTGAATAGCAGAAATATTCCGGGTCTTATCCATACCGATGTATTGCTGATTGACCCTCTATACTGGAGTATACCACGCAAGGGAGCAGAGTGGAAGTGACGGAATCACATACCGCCAAACTTTTTTCAATTTATCTTCTTATCTTCCGGATTGTAAAGAATCCATTCGATGCTGGAATACGTTCAGATCTTGAATATGGATGGAGCCACGGGAAAGTTGAACCAGGCCCTCTTTTTCCATTTCTTTTAGAATTCGACTTACCACTTCGCGAGCCGTTCCCAGATCTGCAGCCAGAATTTGATGCGTGGTCTGTATGATTTTATCATTATTTTCCGAGGCTTTGCGAAAAAGAAGTTCCATCAGGCGCAGATCCACTCTTTTGAATGCAAGCTCCGAAAGAACCAGCAGTGTGCTTTCCATCCGACGGGAAAGGAGAGAAAAAACATAATTGCGCCAATCCCGATGTTGATCGATCCACTTTGCCATGATTGTGGAGGGAATTAAGCAAAGGAGCGACTCTCCTTCCACCTGGGCTGTCGCAGGAAAGGAGTTGGAAGTGAGTATG
>JBNLFC010000569.1:0-2101 GCA_050305335.1 Leptospirales bacterium | reverse complement strand
TAATGACCTTGTTGCAACAATGCGCCGAGCATAATGTCCGTTCGTTGGTGTTGTGTTGCAGTTTTCAATTGCCCGGTATCGATACCGAGGGTCTGAAGCGCCAGGTGTTGGATTTTGCCAGACAAAACGTCATGCGCATCATGGGGCCGAACTGTATCGGCACCATCGTCCCGCGCCATCACCTCAATGCCAGCTACGCGTCCGGAATCCCGCGGGACGGCAACGTGGCCTTCGTGGGCCAATCCGGCGTCCTGGCCCTGGCCATCATGGACTGGCAGGGATACTCTCTGGAGCAAATCATACGGACAAGCTGTGTGGAAATCAGCCATGTCCCGATGTATATTACACTGCCCGGAGTGATTCTTATGGTCGTATCGTTGCACTATTTACGAAAAAATTCTATTCCCCTGAAGGCACTCAAGAGCAGGGTGTTATCTGGAGTCTCTGAGCATTGATTTTCTCGAGTGCCATATTTCTATTTTTCCTCATTCTTGTTTTCCTGGTGCAGTGGTATCTCATTCCTGCACTTTTTCCGGAATCCCGCCGACTGAACGCGTTACATCTGTTTCTCCTTTTTGCATCGTATGTTTTTTATATGAGCTGGGAATGGAGATTCGGTTTCCTGATGAGCTTTTCCATCCTGTTCGATTATGGTGCAGGACTCTTGATGGATCGAATTGATCGGAAGCATGGCATTGGCAGTGACAGGGGAAATAGAATACGTTTGCAGATCATTCTTCTCAGTGTAATGGTCAATCTTGGAATACTCTCCTATTTCAAGTATGTGGATTTTTTCATAGGATCTTTCGTGGATTTGATGAATTCCTTGCATGCGGGTAGTTTTGCACCGGAGGACCGAAACGGGATGCTTTTGAGGGTCATTTTACCCCTCGGAATTTCCTTTTTCACCTTCCAATCTATGAGTTATACGGTCGATGTTTACAGGAGGGTCATACCTACTGAAAAGAGTTTGCTTCGCTTTGCTCTTTTTGTTTCTTTTTTTCCCCAGCTTGTGGCCGGTCCCATTGTTACGGCGAGAGATTTTCTTCCACAACTCGATCGATATCCTCAATTCAATCCGGAGACTATGCGAATTGCAGCGCGCTGGTTTTTACTGGGTTTTCTGAAAAAAAGCGTTATAGCGGACAATGTCTCACCCGTAGTAGATGCGATTTATCAAAGCGTCTCTTTACAGGGGGCTCATCCGGGCTGGGAAGCCAGCTGGTTGGCCTCCCTGGGCTTCTGGGTACAAATCTATTGCGATTTTTCGGGTTACTCGGATATGGCCTGGGGTTCGGCTCTGTTCCTCGGGTTTCATCTTCCAGAAAACTTTCGACTCCCATTCATCAGCACATCTCCTTCGGAATTCTGGCGCAGATGGCACATCTCTCTCATGCGCTGGTTGCGGGACTATCTTTACATTCCCCTGGGAGGGAATCGAGTAAGCTATGTTCGTTATAAAATAAACCTGATCATTGTTATGTTTCTTGCGGGGCTCTGGCATGGTGCAAGCTGGACCTTTGTTCTCTGGGGAAGTATTTACGGACTCATTCTTGCTCTGGATTCGTTGTGGGGCGATCTGCTAAAAAAAATCTTCCCGGGCAAAAACGCTCGAGGGAAAGCGATCATCCAGATGCCTTTTCTGGTTTCTATCCCATTTAAAATCGTGGGATTTGTTCTCACTACATTCCTTACCCTGATTCTTGATCCTCTTTTTCGCGGGCAGAATCTACACGATGCGTTTACCATTATTGCCGGAATGATCGGGTTGCACGGAAGCAATATGGCCGAAGTAAGCTCCACCGCCGTTTTTCGGCCCGTGATACTCGGAGTCCTGGCGGTAATCGTGGGCCAGATCATCGGGTACTACATTTTCGAAAAGAAAGAGGGCAAGATAAAGATTCCGCTCTGGCTGGAATTGTCTTTTTATCCTTTCATTCTTCTGATTCTGACACAAATCGTCGCAAAAAACGTAGAAGCTTTCATCTATTTTGTATTTTAGGTTTCGTTGACTGGTGAGAGAACACACCCGACCTGGTGCTCTGTCTCCTCCATGGCCAGGGCACCAGGCGCCCCACATCGTGTGGGGCTGTCGGATGTG
>JBNLFC010000568.1:0-2113 GCA_050305335.1 Leptospirales bacterium | reverse complement strand
ATTTGCCGAAAGGTCTGTTTTTAAAGTACTTGAACTTGCTCGGATAAAAATGAATGAGTATTCATTGATTTAATCTTTTGAAGGTATTTTGTCAATATTATAAGCGATAATAAAATCTGTTTGAATGATGGCTGAGTACTTACTATAGTGGAGGCTGATTTTCACACATGCTATTTCTATTCAGATACTTCTAAAGCCGAAATATTAAGCTTTTAAACAAAAACACAACTACGGAGTTTATCGATGAAAGTACTCGTTATTGGATCAGGTGGACGCGAACACGCCCTAGTCTGGAAAATCAACCAGAGTACCAAGGTGGAAAAAATTTATTGTGCTCCTGGCAATGCTGGAATGAAAAAGCTGGCAGAATGTGTAGATATTGCAGCAACTGATATTAAAGGGCTTTTAAAATTCGCCCAGAAGGAAAAAATAGATCTTACGGTTGTTGGGCCTGAATCATCTCTTGTTGAGGGGATTGTTGATGTATTCGAAGAAAATGGGTTGAGAATTTTTGGACCAAATAAAAAGGGTGCAATTCTTGAAGGAAGCAAAGTTTTTTGCAAAGAATTTTTTAAAAAATATAAAATTCCTACGGCATCATTCGGTGTCTTTGAAAATAAACAGCAGGCGAAGAAATATATAGACCAGCAGGGCGCACCGATTGTGGTCAAAGCCGAAGGTCTGGCTGCAGGAAAAGGAGTGATAGTTGCAGCAACAGTTCAAGAGGCAAAAGATGCCGTTGATCTGATCATGGAAGAGAAAGCATTTGGTAGCGCCGGTAATAAAATTGTCATAGAACAATGTCTCACCGGTGAAGAAGCATCGTTTATAGCATTTACTGATGGGAAAACGGTTTTACCGCTCCCGACTTCCCAGGATCACAAAGCGATATTCGAGGGTGATAAGGGGCCGAATACAGGAGGTATGGGGGCATATTCCCCGGCACCGGTGGTTACCCCAGAAATCGCAGAGTACGTCATGAAAACGGTCATGATTCCTACTGTTAAGGGACTGGCGAAAGAGGGGAGGCCCTACAAGGGCATGCTTTATGCTGGATTGATGATTGAAGGAGATACCATTAACGTCCTTGAGTATAATTGCCGCTTCGGTGATCCGGAGGCTCAGCCTCTCCTGATGCGCTTAAAAAGTGATATCATAGATATTTTTGAAGCGTGCATCGATGGAAATCTTCATAAAGTGGAAATGAAAATAGATCCGCGTCCGACTGTATGTGTTGTCATCTCATCAGGTGGTTATCCCGGAAGCTATGAGACAGGCAAAAGTATCAAGGGGTTATCCTCTGCGAGCAAGGTAAGCGGAGTTCAGGTATTTCATGCCGGAACAGCAATAAAAAATAAAAGAACTGTGACCAGTGGAGGTAGAGTTCTGGGAGTGACAGCTATCGGCAAAACTCTTGAAGATGCTATTGGAAAAGCATATAAAGCTTCTGATCTCATTTCCTGGACAGGTTCCTATCTCAGACGTGACATTGGTGCTAAGGCATTAAAAAAAGGCCGGAAAAGCAAAGGGAATGCTTTGGTGGGCATTGTCATGGGAAGTGATAGTGATCTTCCCATCATGCAGGCGGCGACAACCTTTCTTCAGGGAATGTCTGTTCCCTATGAAATTACGGTGGCGTCCGCCCATAGAAGTCCTGCAAGGGCAATGCAATGGGCTGAATCAGCAGATAAAAGGGGAATTAAGGTTATAATAGCAGCTGCAGGCATGGCTGCTCATCTGGCTGGGGTGGTTTCTGCCCACACCGACATCCCTGTAATCGGTGTTCCTATTGATGCATCCTCTCTGCAAGGTCTTGATGCCTTGTTGTCCACTGTCCAAATGCCTCCTGGAATTCCTGTCGCAACAATGGGTATAGGCAAGGCAGGAGCAAAAAATGCTGCAGTACTTGCTGTTCGGATACTTGCATTGTCGGATGAAAAACTTGCTGAAAAATTAAAAAAATTCAGGGATTCGATGGCAAAAGAAGTTGAGGAAAAGGCCAGGGCAATTGAAAACCAGTAAGTCATCTCCCAAAAATAGAGAACGAAGCATTTTGGATGCTGTAGAGGTGCTCGATCAAGGCGGAGTAATATCTTTTCCTACCGAGACCTAC
>JBNLFC010000567.1:0-2130 GCA_050305335.1 Leptospirales bacterium | reverse complement strand
GGTCAGTGTCACGCAGACTTCACTGCCTGAAGGCGTATGACGCAGGGCATTTCTTATCACGTTCTCAACTGCTGAGCGTAGCAAGACACCATCGCCGACCAAGCTTACCTCGTCCGCTGTCAGAGTGACTTTTTTATCTTTGAAAAGAGGGAAAAGAAGGCGAATCAATTCGTCGCGTTCCTTCGCCATGGTGGATACAGTTTTCCTGACATCCTCTATGGGAATGGAGGCTTCGTGATAGACTCTGAAGCCCTCTATCAATTCGGGAGAATGAGACCAACCTGCAGGAAGCGACGCGGGAGTCTGACAGGAGATCACCAGCAAAAGGATAGAGAGTTTAACGGGGACGCGAAGTTTCAATACCCAACCACCCATTGCGCAGGAAAGGTCTGTCAGGCACGGAAAGGCGGCCTGGTGGCTGGAGTGGGATGGAGACATCCTGCAACCCCTGACAATGTTATAGAGGAATGATCTCTGCGATTTTTTTCATTTCCACAAGATCAAGGATTGCAAGTACTTTTCTATCCACATTGATGAATCTGAATTTTACCTTATCCGAAGCTGCTTCATTGAAGTTGCGGTGGATGTTGATGACTTCTGTGATTCCAAGGGAATTGATGTAACCCACTGCCTCAAAATCGAAATCTACCTGTGTGACATCTGGAGAGAAGTAGTTGCCTGCCTTCAGTGCCCCGATCATGGTATTTTCTCCATCGATTCTGGAGTGGTTTACCTTAATTTTGATCCGGGTCCCTTCTTTGGTAATATCGACCAGCATTGACTCTCCTATC
Source organism: Leptospirales bacterium (assembly GCA_050305335.1). Lineage (GTDB taxonomy): Bacteria > Spirochaetota > Leptospiria > Leptospirales > Leptonemataceae > JBNLFC01. The sequence continues at coordinate 1,339 of JBNLFC010000567.1, read as the reverse complement.
CTGTGGGTCTGTTTTCGCGTGGCCCACTGGCGTATTCTCCAGGAATTCAGTGTCACAATTCAACAAGAAAAATAAAAAAATTATGCCCCTCCCGGGGGTGCCCCGAATGTAAGCTATTTCGGGGCAGTGAATGAAAAACTCGATTCAGTGGATGTTTGATCAGATCCTGAAATACCCGGTCCTTTTGTTGGGGACAGTGGTATTGATCTTTTTTCACTATGAAGTGCGTTATATCCCACTATTGCCCCGTCTCGGATTGCTTACAATTTCAGCGATTCCCCTTTTTGCCGGGGGTATCTGGATTCAACTCCATATCCGGAAGCGTCTGGCCGGAGGGCCGGGGGGAGTGGTAGACGGTACTATAGCGCTGGGAGTAGCGATTCTTGCTCTGCCTGCCGACCTTTATCTGTTATCTCCCTATTTTTTCCCGGCCTTTTTATTGCTTCTGATCTGGATGGCCCTGAACCTATTCTATTTTAGACGACCACATCTTTTCTATGCCGGGTATGCATTTTTGCTGCTGTTTACTCTTGTTCTGGCGGTCGCGCATTTACTGGACACAACGACCCTTTTTTATCTATCCAGAACCGAAACAGCAACAGTTGGCAGCGAAAGCAAAACAGAAAAACTTCACAACGTATACCAGTGGATCACGGATTCCCGCGGAGACCATCATCTTCTAAAGAAAGGGGATCCCGTGATCACAATGACAACTCCCCATGGGTGGCAAATGGTGGATTCCCTGAAGAACGAGAAAGACTCTCTTTCGGCATCGATTCCATCTTTGCTGGGAAGACCGCTGGCGTTTTTGATTTCATCCGACCGTTTGACACCCCCCTATATTGTAATTCTGGCGCGTGACAATCCTATGGCCTCGCCAGATGAAGAGCGGGAACCTGCGCTCATGCTTCATTTTATGGAGAGTCGAAAGAGTATAGGGGAGCTTGCGGGACCTGTTGAAAAAGAGCTTTCGAGCCCTGTTGCGTTCCATGGGAGAGAGTGGAGCTACAAGGTCCTGGAAAAACCCCTGACAATGAAGCTTGGTTACTACTACCCTGCAACCGGAGACATGACTCAGCCCTGGTTGTTGATCGTGGAAGAGAGTCAAGCCGCCTTTCCCCACCGACCCGAAATTCTGGAGTGGTTACGCAGGTTGAAACGTTGACGGATCTTTTCTTGAAAAAAGCTGCCTAATCGCGCACAGGCAAAATAATAAAGCTCAACGGATCCAGCGTATGCCCGCGTATATATAGCGAGAGATGCAGGTGAGCCGCCGTGACCGCTCCTGTACCACCTGCCATGCCAATGAGCATTCCTGGTCCTACCATCTCTCCAGGCT
>JBNLFC010000566.1:0-2137 GCA_050305335.1 Leptospirales bacterium | reverse complement strand
TCCTCTTCAGTCAATTTTTTTTTGCGTAGGTTATGCCGGTCAGTGGACCCCATAGAAGCAGCACTCCGTTGTGAGCGGAGCGCCATGGTTTTCTATGGAGCATATTCTCAAAAATTATCTTGCTCATCCGGATCGAATTGTAAGGGACCTTTTCCAGAATACGGACGATGCCATTGCATTTTTTCAAGCCTATCTTCCTGAAAGGCTGACTGCTATTCTCGATCTGGAAAAGCTTTCTGTTTTACCGGGGACGTACATGGACCCCAAATTTCAGGAGCATCGCTCGGATATTCTTTTTGCTATCCCGACCAGAAGTGGTACTCCGGTTCAGCTGGCACTCCTCTTTGAGCATAAAATACAACCGGATAGAAGGAATTATTTTCAGGTTTTACGTTATCTGGCCAGCATCTACGAAAAACAGAGTGAAACGGTTCTGATCATCCCTTTTCTCTTCTATCACAATGATCGAGGTTTTATTCCGGATAGCTTTGCGGGACTATTCCAGCTATCCGGGGAAGAAGAAGAGATCCTGCATCCATACATTCCTGACTTTGCACCGGAGCTTTTTTATTTGAGCAAAAGCAATACGGAAAAAGTTAGATTCTCTCTTCATCTCTATGCTTTTTTAAGCACGATTCGCTATGCTGACTTAAGCCAGCTTGCTGACCGGTGGGATGAGATACTGGAATGTACGGCCCGGGTGTTCCAGGGCCAAAAAGGGGTTGAAGAACTCATGAAACTGGTTGTCTATGTTCTTAAGAGAACAGATGTTCCTGTAGAAAACATCAAAAAACCGGTTTTTCGAATATCCGGAGCACTGGAGAATCTCATGATTACGACTGCCGAGCGATTGAAAGAAGAAGGTAGACAGGAAGTATTATCTACTGCCGAACGATTGAAGGAAGAGGGCCGGCAGGAAGCACTGGCCTTGGCGGAACGATTGAAGGAAGAGGGCCGGCAGGAAGCACTGGCCTTGGCGGAACGATTGAAGGAAGAGGGCCGGCAGGAAACGCTGGCCTTAGCTGAACGATTGAAGGAAGAGGGTAAGCTGGAGGATGCCCGGAATTTACTCGAACTGGGTGTTTCGCTGGATATAGTGTTAAGGGCTACCGGGTTAACGCTGGAGAGACTAAAAAAAGCCGGGATTTTGAGCGAATAGCCGCATCAATCATGGGATCGTCTAACGAAGATTTGCTGTGGTTGGATTTTCTCGTAGCGCACGCAGCGATCGCAACGCGTGGTGAGTGGCATTGAACAAGATGGGGAGGGTAGGGATGATGGCGCGATGGAAGGCAAGGCTAATGGGTCTGTAGAACTACGGCCAACAGGGATTTGTGCTGTCAGCGAGGAATTTTTCGCATTCTCACTTTCGTTTAACAGCTTTTAAGCGTTTTAAGAGTCAAAAAATGGGTGTGAGAATTGTCTATTCTATGTTGCATTGTAGATGAATTTTTTTAAACTATCTGTAGAGGATCTATAAGGAATAAATATGCGACCATCCATACGAACAGTCATTCTGGCGACTCTCGGGGTAACGTTTTCAGGACTGGTTGCCACAGCCAGCTGTGTGAAATTGAACATCAGCCCGCTGGACACTTCTCAGAGTGCCCGGACCGGTAGCTGGCTGGCGTTTCTAGGCATTCTTCAGAGCACCTACTCTGTTGTGGTGGTGGGCAAAGGTGGTGTGATCAACTACTCCGGCGATGGGTTGAACTTCCAGTCTGTTACTGTAGACTCCTCCGTGGACTTTTATAGTGTGATCCACAGTGGCAAACGCTGGATCGCTGTGGGCGGGACATCAGATAACTTATCATGTCGCATTTATACTTCCACGGATCGGATCAACTGGACCCGGGCTGCAACTCCCGCCTGCACAGGCTATATTCTGGATGTTGCTACGAATGGCACCTATCTGGTGGCTGTTGGTTCCGACAATATTCCTACGTTTGGTTCTCCTCAAGCAATGGTTGCAGATCTGGACGGGGCGTACTGGGTCTCTCTGAGTACAGCGGGGACTTTTCCCCTGGCAAAGGTGGTCTATGATGGTACGCGTTTTGTGGCTGTGAATTACCCGTCCACAGGTGCCTTAGTTACCTATTATACCAATGGCGTTACAGCTTTTGCTACGACCGCTACT
>JBNLFC010000565.1:0-2147 GCA_050305335.1 Leptospirales bacterium | reverse complement strand
CAGTTTTGGCCGAGGTGGGTGAGTGAAAAGGTGGCCCAAGCCTTCGCTGCGTTCTGTCAAGTTCAGGAGGGCTGGGTCGAGCTGTTTTTGTCATTTTGGGCTGAAATCATATAAGTTTTTTAGTTAAGTCTTTTCTATTTTCTTTTTTTCTGATGATCGGATTTAGTTTTGCTTTGAATGGAAGTGAATCCGATATCTATGATACGAACAAAGCGAAGAGTCAGTTTCATTTCCCATTGATTGAGAAGACATTCTTTTTTATGGAGCGTCAGCTTTTAAGACCGGGTGTCTGGATACTCATTACCGTTTTTCTCTATCACAGTGCCGCTGTCACATTCATTTCTGCGTCTACCAGAACTTTGCATAGCTACCTTTTTGCCAATGAATTTCATGATACACTTCTTATTCCATCCAATATGCCGATTTCAACGTCAAAACAAAATAATATAAGTCAAGAAACCTTGAGCAACTCCTATCATAATATGAAAAGGGCGCTTTTCTTTTATCCTCACAGCCGATCCCTTCATATGCTTGCGGGTGATATCACCACCGTTATTTATTTCAGCACGGGAAAGATGTCGTATATAAAAGAAGCTTTTTTTCACTACTCTCAATGTGCACAAATGCCCACTGCTCCTGGATACTGCTTGATGAGACAGGCTGAGATTGAAGAACTTCCCGGCTTTGCGGCTATCGGCATACCTGTAGAGAAGACTCCACTGCAGCTGAGGGAAGAGGCTGGACGCAGGGATCCATTCAATTTTTTGCAAAAAGAAAACGTGAAGCTTGAATAAATTTGTATAATGGATTTCAAATTATTGCAAAGCCAGTATGGTTTTTTGCGATATGCGGACCTTTGCTTCAACAAAGGTAGCGTTTGTGTTTTCCGTTACTTCTTTCTGAGTCCATCATGCGCTTCAAGGTGAACCCCTTTATGGGTGCCGAAGCTTACCGGACAGTTTTTTCGTTGAAGAATAACTCCGTCTGAGGAGTTTTGCCTGATGGCAGGGCGACTCAGTGCATTGGAACGCTTTTCCCTGAATTTTCAGGCAGTGATTGACAGGATCATGTTTTTCCTGTATGGCGGATTTGTCATTTTTGTGATCAAGTTCATCTGGCGAAACACTTATGATGACCTGAAACCTATACGCGAGAAATATCTCGAATATTTCAATCAATCAAGACAGCCCACTCTTATGTGTGCCAACCACCTCACCATGGCCGATTCTTTTGTTGTTAACCACGCCCTGGCTCCTCTTCACAAATACGCTTTTGATTTTCGCATATTTCCCTGGAACGTTCCCGCGTATGAAAATTATAAAGGTTCCTTCTTTTTTCGTATTATGACCTATCTGGGCGCCTGCATTCCCATTGATCGGACAGCATCGCTGGAAAAGCAGAAACATGTTCAGGAAAAAATTTTGTATATGCTCCGTAAAGGTTATACTTTTACTATCTTTCCCGAAGGAACACGTAGCAGGTCCGGTCAGATTGAGCCGGAAAAAGTCTCTTATGGCGTCGGCCAATTGCTGAAAGAGATGGAAAACCCGAGAGTAGTGATTGCTTACTGTAGAGGACTTAAGCAGCTCCACTACAGCAATTTTCCGGCCAGAAGAGATCACTTTTACGTGGATGTGGATTGCATCTATCCCACAACAGATCAGAAGGGTATGAGAGCGGCCAGAGATCTTGCAATGCAGGTGATTTTGAAGTTGAAAGAGATGGAGGAGAAATGTTTTGAAAAGCATCCTCATTTGCGACCTGTATCTCAGGAAAGTCAAAGGACTTCGTTTGAGAACGAGTCTGCATAGTCCGGCTGTTTGTCTGGAATTCTTAATACTTCAGTCAAATTTCAGAGTGTAGACGAAATCTCTCATCGTGTGGAGAGGTAATGTGTTTCTTTGAATATAGTATTTACAGCCGGTTTTGTTCTTCGTACCTGGCAATTTCTTCGAGAGTTGCTGTGGATGCTCCGATTTTTCCAACCACCACTGCTGCAGCTTCGTTGGCAAAGCGACTGGCTTCCTCAATGCTATGGCCCTGAGCCAGAGAAAAGCCAAGGGCTGCAATCACCGTATCGCCCGCTCCGGTTACATCGAAGACTTCACGAGCTCTTGTGGGTATATGGTGTATTTCATCGCCTATGA
>JBNLFC010000564.1:0-2158 GCA_050305335.1 Leptospirales bacterium | reverse complement strand
GTGAAAAGATAAGGGAGAATTTTAAAATAAACTCACAGGAAAATTGTATGCAACATTGGTATACTTGAGTATTTCCTCAAATGAAAATCAGGCTTTTAAGCGTAAAATAGTTGAAAAATTTAAAGAAAACCAAAATTATGATAAAATTTGATGAAATGATCAAATTAGGCTTTCGGTTCCTCGCTTTTAACTGTAAGGTCTGGCTATGCGATAAGTACACAGTCGTCGTATGGTAAACAACTTTATCCTTTCGTTATGAAAAAGGAGAGAGGTGATTGATACTCGTCAGAAAGACATAAGAAAAATTGTCCGGGGAAGAGCAAAGGGATACCTGAGTCTTCTTATTTTGCTGACAATGGTTGCTGTTGCATTCTCCGGTTGCAGGGACCAGCCTGCGGAATTTCAGAGCACAGAGGAGACACAGGACTCCGTTGTCATCGATGGGATAATAATTCCCATACTTCCCAGTTCTGAAGAGCAGTTTAACTACACGCACTCCTGGTTTGCCGGAAAGCAGGTGGAACGTGCAGCCCTTCAGGCATATATTCAGCTTTACCCCGAGAATAAGAGAAACTGCGGTCTGGCCGCCCTGGACCTGGCCTATCTGGAGCTTGGCGAAGATTATCGTTTTGCATCTGATGAAGCATACTACAGGGCTCTGGAAGCGTATAATCTAATTCTTACTGAATATACTGATTTCCCTGAAATCATGGCAAAAGCCCTTTGGTACCGGGGCTGGATTTTTACCGATCTGCTCTATGATCGGCAAAAGGGTCTTGCCTCATACAGGCGGGTAGCTGAAGAGTACCCCCATGAAAGCGTGTCTCTTCTTCCACCTGCTCCCTGGGTCAGTATTATATATCCGATGGAGGAACATGGAGATAATGCAGGGAGTGAACAGCAGGGAAACAGCTGGGCTGCACTTGCTCTGCTTGAAATCGTCAAACATACTGAAGAACCGGACGCTGCCTGGGAATCTTTTGAAATGCTCTGGGAGAATTATGGGGATGATGTCGCCACCGGATTTGCTCTAAAACATGTTCTGAAGCGTCAATACCATGCCGATGAGGCCAAGGCGATGGCCTCGGAGTTTATGGAGAAGAATCTATCAAACATTTTTATTCTCAGTGATCTTCGAAGAGGGATTAATGCCATAGAAAGTGCCAGGGGAGAAACTGTGAATGAAGATTAGAAATCTGCTCAGGCGCTCCATTCATTCTTTTCAAATTCGGGTGTTTTTAGCTCTCGTTCTGGTAATTTTTGTATTTATCCCCGGTACAGGATATATCGGTTTCCTCCAGGCGTACAAGGTAGTTGAAAACCAGATGCAGCAGTACACCACGAGCACAGCTGATCAGATAACGAAAAGGGTAAGTTCGTTTCTCTCTCAGCATAGCTATAACGTTCGGCTTATAAAAGCCCTTCTGGAAAAAAACATGGTGGAAGCGAAAAATGAGGGAAAGCTTCTGCACTATTTCAGTCTTTTTCGGCAGGATCATCCTGAGTTTGTCAACATTTACTATGGCGATATCGATGGAAATTTCTCCATGGTTCCCCCGCAGATTCCAGAGGTATACAAGGTGTTCGATCCACGTATACGGCCCTGGTATCGTGGCGCGGTTGAAACCGGTGATCTCTATTGGACCGATGTCTATCTCTTCGCTTCAACGCAAAAACCGGGGATTACCGTTTCTGTTCCCATCTACAATGACGATGGGATTTTGCAGGGTGTTTGCGGAATAGATATTGATCTTTCGGCTTTTTCACGATTTCTTGACGGTATTGAAATAGGCAAGGAGGGTTTTGCCTATATATTCGAGAAAATGCAGGGACGGGTAATCGCTCATCCGGGACTTGTGCAGCTGCCATGGGATGAAGAGCATATAGAGCTGCTTAGGTATTGTCGTGAAGCCCTGGAGGGCACCTCGCAAAACAATGGTCTTATCAGTTTTAAGGAAAAGAAATATTTTACCGCATATGTCGATTATCCCGGTAAGAACTGGACAGTTGGGGTGACCCTGCCTCTTTCAGAATATTTTGAAACAATTCAGTTTATAAAAAAGTCCACATTTACCCTGGTGATTATCGCCATCTTTCTTGCCAGTATACTCAGCTACCTGCTCACCAGAACGGTCATACGACCACTGCAAAGGCTGCA
>JBNLFC010000563.1:0-2158 GCA_050305335.1 Leptospirales bacterium | reverse complement strand
ACTCACCATGATCGCAATAAATATTGTCAGATATATAAAAGCTATGAACAAAAAGGGGTTTAGCAATTCTCTGGAATCGACAAACAGTAGCGGCAAGAGGAATGTTATCAAAGAAACCAGTAAAATCTGGAACGGTAGAAAACGAGGTCGAAGATTGAGACGAATTTCACCTCCCCCCATGCCGGCTGCGTATCTGCCGCGTAGAACAGGTGCAAACGCTCCTCGATATACGGAAACGATTTCAAAGCTCCCACGGTTCACGGTTCCCACATATCTCTTCTGAATCCTCCTGAAAGAGAAAAGGCCAGGTTTCTCTTGAAAAACATGCCCTGATAGACGTCGCTGAATCTCTTCAGCGTACGCCTGGTCGGGATGACTATTTTTTTAAAAGGAAAAAGAGATATGCTCATATGACTCCTTCATCCTACTCGCATTGTATATTCGTATTGAATGCAAGAGATGCTGCTAGAGATTCTTCTCTGGGCTGTTATCCACCAGACTCACAGCGAAACCGTACGATTGTATCATGGAAAAGGATTCCTGATGTCCTATGTTATAAACAGGGAACTCTCCGGAGCAAAAAAATTAACCTCTCCGGGCTTTGTCGGGCAAAAGCCCTTTGAATTGCCGCAAACATCCTCCTGTATTTTACTGTGCACAGCTTATCCGGGAATTCATCGTGTATTATGCGAAGAGTCTATGCAGAAACTGCTTTTAAAGTAATAGCCTATCTGGCATTTTCCAACTTTATTCTCGCTCTGGTCGGCTTTTACTGGATAGGTGGCGACGCCTGGAGTGGAAAAATCGAAAACGGCAAATACTATGTTTGCAATCACGGGCACTACACCGAGGTTACGGAAGGTGTCTACACGTATAGCATGATCCACATCACCTCTGTCGTCGTAATACATGTCTCTGCATTTCTCATAAGCACGATTTTTGAGAGACTGAAGAAATAGCTCTGCATCAGTCTATCGCAAGGATACGCCAACGGCCATCTCATTGTTATTTTCTAACTCTCTTACGTTCCCTGTTGCAGGGTAACGGCGGTACCGCACGTTTCACACTGGAATCCATACAACAGATCGTCGTAGACGTCGCCTCTCAAGGCGTCTGCCCGTACATGGCCTGTATAAAACATGAGCCTGCCGCAGTCCGGACAGTGCGGCAGATCCGGGGGAGTGTTCAACCAATCGGGAAAACCGCCCAGATGACCGACGATTTTCCCTTCTTCACGATCCGGGTTATACAGCTCCACCGCAATTGCGTAAGGGGATGGATCGCGGTAATCGGATTTCTCACAGGCAGTTTCGCCCTCGTCCAGGTCGAGATCATCTTCACCAATATTCACTACTGCCTGCAATTCAATCCTGGTATCGGAATCCTCCACACACCTGTAGCGAAAGGCTGCAGGAAAAGGCCCAGACCACCACAAACCGTGAAAAAGTGATGGTACTTCAATCTGGAACCGGGAAATGGAGCTTCTTTCAACGTTTCCGTGGGAACCGATAGAACATGGGCAAAGCAAGCACGCTTTTCCCACTCATCCGGATTGGAGATGATGTCACTCATCTTCAAAGGATAGAGCGCATCAGGATTCAACGGAGAGGGCCATTTTTTCACTTCATACGCTACGATCTCTTTAAAATCGGATGTGAAGCGCGCAATGGCAGCTCCATTCTCAGGGATCTCAAATGGATAAGATGCGCAGTATTCGCCCGCAGCTTGCGAAGCACGGGCAAGATCGGCCAGTCGTTCCAGGGCTCTCGGCGTCAAACAACCCATGAGAAGCGCAAGCCGATACTCATCAATCGAATCGAGCTCTTCCTCGTCTTCGTCCTCTTCTGTAGAAATATCTGCATTCAGGCGATCCGCCAGTTGATCTACGGCCGCATCGCCTGCACCCCGGGTGATCTGCCAGAAAATATCCTCCCAGAACGCAAGCTGTTCAAGGAGCTCCTCATCCCATAGAAGAACGCTTTCGCGGAAGGGAACAAAGGCATCCGGGTCCAGATAGAACAGTTCACCCCCGCTGTGGGACCATAGCGGCTGGAGGCCGCCGGCCAGGGACACCTGCCATCTGCCTGCCTCCACGTCGGGTAACGGCCGCACGTACACCTCGTCGCGCCCCGATTCATTGGAGACGTAGGCCAGCCAG
>JBNLFC010000562.1:0-2160 GCA_050305335.1 Leptospirales bacterium | reverse complement strand
ACCTGTTCAATTAAGATGTAAAATATCGAATTCAATTTGATACAAGCTGGAGAATGCTATGACAAACGTTTCATTGGAGCGAAACCATCCTGGAGTGGAGGGACCTCTGCTTCTGATCATTATGGATGGCGTCGGTATCTACCGCGGTAAAAGTGAAGGGTATCCAGGCAATGCTCTTGATCTGGCTAACGCTCCTACACTTAAATCCCTGCTCCATACGGCTCCTGTTCATGCTCAGTTAAAAGCCCATGGGACAGCCGTGGGTCTCCCCGACGACTCTGACATGGGGAATTCCGAAGTTGGCCACAATGCCATGGGCGCAGGGCGTATCTTTGACCAGGGTGCCAAGCTGGTTTCCAGTGCAATAAAAAGCGGTGATATCTTCAATAGCCCCGTCTGGCAAAAGCTCATCGGCAGGCCGGACCGCCCCGGGCTTGCTCTTGAGAAGGGAAAAAATCGCTCCGTCCACTTCATAGGTCTGCTCTCCGACGGAAACGTGCACAGCCACATTGATCATTTACTGGCACTTCTGGACCGATGCGCTCATGTGGGAGTAAAGCGTGTATTTGTTCATGCGTTACTGGATGGACGGGATGTGGATGAAAAAAGCGCTCATATCTACCTGGCACAACTGGAGAACAAACTGGCAGAGCTGGACCCATCCCGTAAAAACTATCGCATCGCCTCGGGAGGTGGACGCATGGTCATAACCATGGACCGCTACGAAGCCGACTGGAAGATGGTGGAAAAAGGTTGGGAGACTCACGTTGCGGGTAACGGAAGATATTTTCCCGACGCCCTCACTGCTGTAAAGACTTTGCGGGCAGAGAACCCGGCGTGTATTGACCAGGACATTCCTCCCTTTGTGATTGCCGAGGATGGCAACCCCGTTGGTCCTATCCGCGAAGATGATATTGTAGTACTCTACAACTTTCGCGGCGATCGTGCCATAGAAATCAGCCGCGCATTCGTTGAACGAGACTTCCCGCCTTTTACAAGGGTGCCGAACATACATACCCATTATGCGGGAATGATGGAGTACGATGGAGACTTAAAGCTTCCCCCGGAATACCTTGTGGTTCGATCCCTGATCCAGAGAACGGTCTCCGAGTATCTTGTTTCAGCGGGTGTTCGGCAATACGCTATATCGGAAACACAGAAATTCGGTCATGTTACCTATTTCTGGAATGGGAACAATTCCGAACCCTTTGACCGAAACATAGAGACCTGGGTGGAGATTCCCTCTGACCATGTATCCTTCGATAAAGCGCCAGCAATGAAGGCGAGAGAGATCACCGACGCCCTGATCCCTGCGCTGCAAAGCGGCGATTACAGATTCTTGAGAGTTAATTTTGCCAATGGAGACATGGTGGGTCATACCGGGAGTCTCCAGGCTGCCATCCAGGCTGTAGAGGCGGTGGATCAGTCCATTGCCAGGTTGATGGAAGCTGCGCAAAGCTGCAATGCAACAATTATCATAACGGCTGATCATGGCAACTGCGACCAGATGATCTCCGTGGACAAGAAGGGCAATGTGCAACTGAGTCAAGAGGGCCATGCTGTCCCCAAAACCAGCCATACATTGAGCCCCGTGCCTTTTCTCATTGTGGGAGGCAACTCGGACAGAATTCAATTAAACAACGATCTGCAAGATCCTGGCATTGCACAGATTGCCCCGACCATTCTAACGCTTCTGGGCTACAAGTTGCCCGATGACTATCTGCCTTCGCTGGTACAGTGGGTTGATTGAGTGATCAGCCCGGATCTGCCCCATGCATTTTTTCATTTACATAGTTACATAGCGTTTTCACCTGTACGATGTACCATTTCTGATCAAACAAGGACACAATTTGTGCCAGTTATGAGCAAGGCGATGCCACCGGATCCAGGCATGTTTCGATCAAATTATTTTTTTGGGAAGCCCACATGAAGAAAAAGATTTTGTTAATATTTCTGGTATTTGCAGTTACAGGCTGCGCCTCAATGGAGACTCCTCAGGGTGATCCTGTGAAAGTTTACATTGCATGGGAAGCCCGCCTGGACCCGGGCATGAGATGGCGAGAAAGCCATGATCGCAACGCAGTTACGAAGTTCCTGGCCAAAGTATTAGCTCGTTCCTTTGATGACAGAAATGTTAAGTTCCAATGGATCAAGCCAGGT
>JBNLFC010000561.1:0-2163 GCA_050305335.1 Leptospirales bacterium | reverse complement strand
CTAAAATTACAATAATTGTGTAAATTTAACGGCAGGAGAACCCCATGACATGCAAGTATGAAACCGAGCTCGCGAACGACTGGAGTAATTTGTCTTACATAGAAGCCCTTTCCCGCGATCTGGAGTGTCTGCAGAGCTATCCGGAAGCGGTGCAGGATGCGGTTGCCTTTGTCAGTATGGAACTGGTGGAGAATGCTTTGAAGCATGGTGAAAAGGGGAAATCCATCTCTTATCGACTGGATTCCAGCGGACGGGAGGTTGTCGTGGAAGTGACAAACGAATTGCCCGAAAATTACGAGAGTTCCGTTGCCACACTGGATGAAACAGTGCAACTGGTGCGGGGCTTCCACAATCCGCAGGAGGCTCTGGCGGAAAGACTTCGACACTCCTCCCGTTATCCGGACGCGCATGTTCCTCTGGGTATCATCCGTATCTCGAGCGAGTCCCGCGCGATTGTGGATTTTTATCTGAACGAATCGAATCAGATCTCCGTTTCCGCAGTGATCCAGGTTTGAGGAGCGATTTCCCTGCCAGAGCAGGGGAGTCTCTCGCTTATTGCATAATAACTCAGTATAACGGGATATGTGAAAATTCCGTTATGCAAAATTGCTTCTCCGGTGCGGAGCATTATTTTCCCCTGCTCCCAGGAAAAGAAATATTCGAATCCCCTTTCTTTCCCTATTCTTTTTGGATCGGAAACAACGTGCCGGCAGAGTCGGACCGATATGTGACGCATAACACTATTTCTGTTATGTGCGATGCTTCTTCCCGTTCGTGAACATAATTTCGTTATACGCGAGATGTATTTAAAATATTTTTCAATGTCGGGTCTTTGAATACATCTCCGCCGTACAAAAATGTACGCTTGACCTGATTAATTGGGTACAAGAAATAGTACCTGTTAGAAATATAGTAATAACGTAATATATGCGACGTATCAGGAATGAAACCACTCCAACCGGACCGACTGCCTGGAGAGGATATGAAAGAACATAAATCGACCTATCAGGAGTATCTCGGGGGCGTCATACGAAGCTGGCTCCGTGCCCTCCTCTTTGTGGGAATCTTTCTGATTCCTCTTTTCATTGTTCTGGACTACTACACCATGCCGGATGAGTTATTCGAACGGTTCGTAATGTACCGTATGAGTGTTTCCGGTATTATTTTCCTCCAGTTTGTTGTGCTCCGTCTTTTCCAGGGGAACCGGTACGTCTTTTTGCATGGCTATTTTTTCACTTTCATAGTGAGTCTGATGATCGCGCAGATGACGGTGGATCTGGGAGGTTTCAACTCCAGTTACTACGCCGGACTCAATCTTGTGCTCATTGCCGCCAATCTTTTGATTCCCTGGAGCCATGTGCACTCCACCATCAACGGTCTGTTGGTGGTTCTCCTTTACGCGGGGCTCAATTTCGCGTCGCCTCAACCCTACCATGTGGCCAACCTGGTCAATAATCTCTATTTCATCAACTCCACCCTCTTTATCACCATAATCATATCGTACGTCCGTAACCGACTCATGCAAAAGGAGTTTACCATGGGTGAGGAGCTGAAAAGCTCCCAGGTCCACGAGATCAGGCGTCTTTCGGAAATGGCTCTGCTTATTTCGTCGGGCGACTTATCCGTGGAGATTGACAGCGAATTCACCTCCACGGCGAAGGTGCTGGCCGATGCGTTTCGTAAAATGGTGTGGGACCTTCACGAGGCGCTGGTGAAGATTCGGGATGTGGCCGACGAGGTGGGGCGGCAGAGCACCCTCATCAAACGGAATACGGAGGAGATGTCGCACAATACGCAGACACTGGCGGGACAGGCGGAAGATTCCGTGGTCACCATCAAGACCATGACCAACAACATCATGAACAACTCCACGGAGACGGCCAGCATGGCCACTATGGCGCAGCAGGCCAGCAACTCGGCCATGCAGAGCAGTACCATCATCCGGGATGCGGTGGGAGGTATGAACCGGATCGAAGAGGTGGTGGGAAATCTTTCGGATAAGATCAACGCCCTCTCCCACTCCAGTTACAAAATCGGCGATATCATCAAAGCTATCGACGAGATCGCCGATCAGACCAATATGCTGGCGCTCAACGCCTCCATCGAGGCCGCCAGAGCGGGCGATCGCGGACGGGGTTTCGCCATCGTGGCCGAGCAGGTGGG
>JBNLFC010000560.1:0-2204 GCA_050305335.1 Leptospirales bacterium | reverse complement strand
CCGATGGTCACAGCCGAGAGAAAGGCAATACCCAGGAAGTTGGCAAAGTCGCCCCTGCCAACCAGGCTAAGCCATGTCCAGCCTACGGGAATGCCTGTTTTTTCAAGATAGTCATGCACGGGCATTCCCCAGTATCTGGAAAGATCTTCCATGGCTATGGTAGGCGCCATAATACCTGTCACATACAGCGTAAAAGTAACCAGCAAAATAGCCAGACCAATTTTCATTCCTATATCCAGAATTCTGGCATAACGTATTTGCTCTTCCGATGCTTGCATATTAGTTTTATTTTCCATAATTTCGCTCTCCAGGCTTATCTTTATTCAATACATCTATTTAGATGCCAAAGCCCTTCATCAGGGATCGGACTCCGGCAAAAAGTAAAAGCGTTATAACCAGATAACGTACCGATGATGGTTTGGTCTTTGTGAGTAGCTTCACTCCCAGAAGCGATCCCAGCATAATACCAATGATAGAGGGAACCACCATAATGGGCAGAATGGCACCTTTGTTGATATAGATCCAGGCAGCTGAGGTATCGGTAATAGAGAGAAGGAACTTGCTGGTGGCAACGGATAGCTTTAAGGGTGCACCCATCATCAAGTTCAATACCGGTACATTGGCCCAGCCGGCACCCAGACCGAACATTCCGGCCATTACACCAATGAGGATGAAGGTGGCCAGCCCCTGGGGAGTCCTATGAATCTGCCATTGAACATCATGCTTGCTGGACTCCTCAAAATAGATGCCATTGATGCGAAGAGCTGTAGATAGGGAATCCGGCACCTGAACGTCAGGATACTCGGACTTCTTTGCCAGAAGCATAATCATGACAATGCCCAGAATCGTCAAACCCAGGGAGATCTGCACCACATTGGTAGGCAGAGCCAGACCGATCAGAGCCCCGACTATGGCGCATGAGGATGCAATGAGCGCCACAGGCAATGCCAGACGCAGATCCGCCATCCCCTTTTTTAATAGACCGGGCCCCGCCGCCAGAGCTCCGGCCAGAGCCACCAGAAGCCCCGCACCTCTTACAAAGTCCAGATGAAAGGGAAAAAAGCCCCCGATGATGGGGACAAAGAGAACCCCTCCACCCACACCCCCTAGAACTGCTGCAATGCCTAGAGCAAAGGTGACAATAAATAGAAGAAGGGGCCAGATCCACCAGGCAAAAGAGGAGGCGACTTTCCCTTCTACCACAGGCGACGTATCAGGCGCAGACTGAAGGCCCCATATTGCCACCCATACAGTAGAAAGTAGCGCAAAAATCAGAATTCCCCATGTTTTCCCTCGCATAGCTCCACACTCCGTTGCCATTTGCAATAGCATGTTTCAATATGAAACTGTTTCTGCAGGTAATTCTGGATACTCTTTTTTTTAAAAAAAACGCACTACTAATTAGCCGGCTATTTTTTACAGATAGGAGCCCAGGAATTGCGAATCCGCAACAATCCACATCCGGTTGGGAAATGAGAAGAAGCTTCTAAAACAAAAAGGGCCACCTTGCGTGGCCCTTTTATCATCAATACAGGCGTATTGGTTTTTTCAATCTGCGCAATTGGATATCACACAAGCACAGGCTTGCGACGACTGTGGCCATTTCCATTAGAAGTAGCGACCCGTCTTTTCGCCCCGCTCCCGTTGACATCACCCTTACCCTTATGGTGATTGCTACACTCGGTGAACGCTGAAACCGCGCACCCGGCACAGAGCGAGTGGTCGAGCTTGCTATTCACGATCTTGTCCAGAGCCTCTTTTTTTGTGTAAAAAACATTCTCGGTACCGATCTGCTTCATGTATCCGCCTCGCTCCACCACGTAACGGACGCTGTCTTTCATATCATAAATATAGAGCCCGCCACCCATTTTCTTTCGTCGTTCGGCCTCTTGAGCAAGCAGTTCAGCGCCGGTCATGTCTACAAAATTGATGCCACTGGCGACAAGCAGAAGGTGTTTCTGGCCAGGCTTTTTCTGATCTACCCCTTGCAGTGCATGAGTAACGTGACTTATGGCTCCAAAGAAAAGCGAACCGTCTACTCTCATGATTTTAAACTGAGGACATTCTGGAATGGTTGCATCAGTGGTGAAACTTCGGGTCTTTTGAGAAGGATCGGGCATGCGACTGAGAATCCGGGGCCTCGACGTTCTATTTAAGTAGAAGACCAGGGAGAGCATTACACCGAGAAGAATGGCAAACTCCAG
>JBNLFC010000559.1:0-2216 GCA_050305335.1 Leptospirales bacterium | reverse complement strand
ATATGCATATTTCTCTTTACCAACTGCAAAATGGTTACTCCTCGTAACAAATTTGTATCTTTTATTCGCAACAACCCTGGTCGAGAAGGCCACTTTAGCCTCAGAAAATGAATAACCCCCGTTGAAATTTTTAAGATAAGTAGTAAGATTTGGCAACTCCAACTCTAGAATATTTAATATAGATCCACTATCTTTCCCCATCAAGTGACATTTCTCAGCCAGCTCCTCCCCAACCACCGAAGGGAGATCGACGGAGGTCAATTCAACAGGACCGTAAGGACCTTTTGTGCGATTCCAAACAAAACCCAAAGACTCCTGGTAACTCAAGAAGTGATCTCTGAACTCTTCCCAGGCAATATCGCCTATTGTTTTTCCTGTAAGGTGTCCCAGAGCCTGTTTATCATTATAAAGAAGCTCAAATTCACTTTTCGCTATTTTAAAGTCCGCACCCCGGATATCCATTTTGCTCAAAGCAGAAGCCAGTCTTTCAATTCTTTTCACAGTATTCATAATAATCGCAAAATGAGAGTTCTCTTGCAATTGCAGGTATCCCTTTTTTAAAAAGCAGTCTTTTTAGAAATGATTTTACCAGATAACTTCATCAAAATGAATTTATTACAAGTATTAAAACTTTTTTCCCACTCGCCCTGTGAATATCGTTACGCATTGCAATCACACTTATCAGGACCGCATCGAAGGCATATAAGAGGAGTTAAAATAACCATATTTGATACCCATACCAGAGTAAATTTAGTATCTAGCGATTATCTTTACTGCATAAAAAGAAATATGGAAGATAACTTTATGCGATTGATTCTCGCCAGGAAACCAAAAAGGACATTATTCGTCCATATGGCTTCAAAATCTATAACTTCGCAAAAGTCAGATCTAATGAGAGTTATCCTTCACACCCCGGAACATCTGGAAAAACAGCCGCCAGATGGGCCGGTACACAGATCCTATTTTTCTCTTTTTCGCTTCTATTTTTAACCGAAACGTCTTATAATACGTATCGATTCTATTTTCACTCCGGGTAGGTGGGAGAAGGAGGAAAACCACATGAGTTCTTCCGGAAGTTCATCTCGCAGGATCTATCTGGTGGGAGGCGGTCTCTCCTCGCTGGCCAGCGCTGTTTTTCTTATTGAGGATGCCGGCGTTCCCGGTGAAGCCATCCACATCCTGGAGCAGGACCCGGTGCCAGGGGGATGCCTGGACGGGAGCGGCAGCAAAGAGAAGGGTTACCTCACACGGGGCGGACGTATGCACGAAAAGCACTTTGTCTGCTTCTGGAATCTTCTGGACCGCATTCCCTCTCGCAAGGAGCCGGGCAGATCTCTCAAAGAGGAGATCTTCGCCTTCAACAGAAAATACGTCTCCAATTCGCAGACCCGCCTGCTGCGAAAGGGTGAGGTGATGGATGTCTCCTCCTACGGACTGAGCCTGAAACAGAAGGCCGCCATCGCCGCACTCACGTTCCTTCCCGATCGGATGCTGGGTGAGAAAAAAATCACGGACTGGTTTTCCGAAGATTTCTTCTCCACGAAGTTCTGGATGATCTGGTCCACCATGTTCGCCTTCCAGACCTGGAGCAGTCTGACGGCCATGCGCCGCTACTTCCTGCGCTTCATGCACCTCTTCCCCGAGTTCCATAAACTGGGAGGAATCATGCGAACTCCCTACAACCAGTATAACTCCATCGTGGTTCCCCTCCAGAAGTGGCTGCAAAAGAGAGGGGTTCGTTTCGAACTGAATCGGCAGGTGACGGAGATCGAGTTTGCTCTGGAACCGGGCAGAAAAAGGGCCACGGCCCTACGGTACACTTCGGGAAAGAGCCAGAAACGGATTACGCTGGAAAGGGGAGATTTCGTCTTCATCACCAACGGCTCCATCGTGGACGCCTCCCACACAGGATCCCTGAAGAGTCCCCCTCTGGAGAAGACCAAAGAGAGTTCCGGAGCCTGGATGCTGTGGGAATCCATCGCGGCCAGGGATCCCGCCTTCGGAAATCCGGGAGTTTTCTCTGACCGGATCGATCTGCAAAAGTGGGTCTCCTTCACGATCACGCTCCGGGATCCCTCTCTCTTTCGCCACATGGTGCATCGCTACGGCTACATTCCGGGCGTATCGGGTCTCACCACCCTCACCGATTCCAGCTGGCTGCTCTCCATTGTCCTGCCGGCACAACCTCACTTTCCCGATCAGCCTGCCGATACGCA
>JBNLFC010000558.1:0-2228 GCA_050305335.1 Leptospirales bacterium | reverse complement strand
GGATCCCAGGAGGGAGTCACTCCCTACTCAGCCCTGGAGCTGGCCGGACGGGATGTCTATATACAGGAGGGGTGCAGCGGTTGCCACTCACAAATGATACGTCCCTTCCACTGGGAAGCGGCCCGCTTCACAAAGGATGCGAATGACGAGCGAGCCTACTCCCGGGCAGGCGAATACATCTATGATCGCCCCTTTTTATGGGGATCCAAACGAACCGGACCCGATCTCTGGCGGGAGTACGCGCTTCGCGACGAAAGCTGGCACTACATCCACTTTTTGAATCCTCAGATGGGTGGAAAGTTGAAACATACCACCATGCCCGCGTACCCCTGGTTGTATGAGAGATATCTCGATCCCGATGCGATCATACGAAGAATGGAGACGCTGAACTATTTTGGCACATACGAAGGAAGAAATGCAATCTACCTACAAAATGCCAGAGCTGAGCTGGAGGGAAAACGGGAGATCGATGCTCTGATCGCATACATGATGAAGCTGGGCCGGGATGCATCGAACAGGAAAGAATGAGAAGCCACCTCCCTCCCGCTCTCTGCCAGCACAGTTGGGCCACCTCCCCAATAAGCTGAATCAGATGGGACGCTTTTTCCCTCTCCACGGATCACAAATTAGAAGTGGACTCAAACCATCCTACCTCATATTCTGTCGATACAATCGTCCGGAATCCAAAATCCGGACCAGGCATACAGATAATAAATCCGAACAAGCCAAATAGCGCACACTCAAACTGGTACGGAATTACATTCTTTACCGTTTCGAACAGCTTCGACAATTTGAAGCGATTGGTTCCCGACACGATGGCAATAGTTGTGGTAATCATTTTGCTGCTGTTCGGCACAAAAGCAAAAGAGAGAATTTCCAATGAGTAAGTTACTCGAAACGCATTTGCACCTCATATGAGAGGGGCTCCATTCATGCAGCAATTCAATGCTGAAAATTGATTTCTATGGATCAGAGCAAATTACTATATGCAAAAACCAGAGAAGACTGGCGAGCATGGCTGGAAAAAAATTTCACCAGTGAAAAAGAGGTATGGCTGGTTTTTCCCAAAAAATCTTCCGGCAAAACAAGAATTGAATACAATAGTGCAGTAGAAGAGGCTCTCTGTTTTGGCTGGATTGACAGTACATTTAAATCTCTTGATGAAAATAACAATGCCCAGCGCTTTTCTCCAAGAAATGCGAAAAGCAGCCATTCCCAGGCGAACAAAGAGAGAATTAAATGGCTTCTGGAGCGAAATATGATTCATCCTTCTCTGCTCGATAAAGCAAAAGAGATTGCACAGGAAAAATTTATTTTTCCGAAAGACATCATTGAATCTATAAAGAAAGAAAATGCCACATGGGAAAATTATAATACATTCTCAGACTCGTATAAAAGAATTCGCATCGCTTATATTGATGCCGCACGCAAGCGTCCTGATGAATTCAAAAAGAGGCTTAACAATTTCATTGCCAGAACCAGAAAAGGAGAATTGATAAAAGGCCACGGAGGAATTGATAAATACTATTAACCTTTAAAAATCCACCCCTCTTTCATTCAAAAGCAGGCGAACAAAAATGGCTTACAATACGAAACTCGCTGACAGGGCCAGAGAATATCTTGCTCATGTATCCGGCATACGGGTAGAAGAGAAAAAAATGTTCGGCGGCCTGGCTTTTATGGTCAATGGAAAAATGTGTGTGAATGTCAGTGGTGAAAACTTGATGTGTCGCTTTGATCCCGACCTGCAAGAAGCAATTTCCAGAAGAAAAGGTTTTCAAACGATGGTTATGAAAAAAAGAGAATACAAAGGTTATTGCTACGTAAGCCCGGAAGGATTTAAAACAAAAAATGATTTTGCGTATTGGATGAAATTATGCTTAGCGTTCAACAACCAGGCAAAATCTTCGAAGAAATGAAACCAGGAATTCCGATGGGGTGATTCCGCCTCTCCCTCCCCTCTCACCTCCGGAATGGCGATATCCACTTGACGCCCCTCAACGGATCCCCATACTTTCCCTATCATGATGGGTCCCCCCTTCCGTCGTCCTCTTCTCTTCCTGCTTCTACTGGGCCCGACGCTGCTTCTGGCCGCCCTGGCAGGCAGTCTCACGTTTCCACCCGACTCCTCCACAGAGCCGGAGGAGCCCGAAATCGCGGGCCCCACTCTCCTGGATCGCAGCATGGTCCGCCAGGGTCTCGTGGATGCCTACGAAATCGATCCCACT
>JBNLFC010000557.1:0-2230 GCA_050305335.1 Leptospirales bacterium | reverse complement strand
GCAAAGCAAGCGGTTCGATACTTCGTTAATCAGCGAGCAGGCAATTGGATCTGGAAAGCTCTTCTGTACTTCATTGGCTCGAAACTGGTCTCCGAGTTGCTCTGGAAAGTAGCCTGTTCGGAGCGCGGTGCTGCGGAAGAGCAGATCGGAACCGAGGTAAAGGAAGGACTGCATCAATATATAGGCAAGTATCTGGCGGAGCAGTTTCGTACGGAGTTGAAGCAATTGCCGCATGAACTTACCTTTGTTTTCGGGCATACTCACAAACCTTTTGCCACCAGATTAGATGGACTCGGCACAACAGGAATGCCTGCTTCTGCTTCCATATTCAATACAGGCGGGTGGGTTGTGGATTCAGCGCAGCGTGGCAAGTTCCATGGTGGCGCTGTTGCCTTTATGGACCACGATGGGGAGGTGGCGCTCCTGCAAATGTATTCAGAAACCGAACCGGATAAACGTTTCTTTTCTGGAGACTCCTCTTCAGGGTTACGACAACATCTGGAAAAGGTTCTGGATCTCAATTCACCCGACTTCGTCAGTTTTGGGAAAGCAGCCGCCATTGAGATTGATAGAAGGATCCAGCTCATTTCGCGGCGAATTCACCACCGGCACTCCCGGAGATAAGACTATATCCCACAGAGGTCTTTCTTCCCTTCTTCCCTTCTTCCCTTCTTCCCGGGAAAAGATTGCTCGTATCAAGTCTCAAAAATCCGTATCCACGGATGTTTTGAGATGGCAGCTTCAAATTTCTGTTTACGTTGTTGCGTTTTATTCCCTTTATTGTGAGTGTCGATACTGAAACGTGCAATAAGGAGCTAATCAGGGTGAAAAGAACTCTTAAGTATTTTGAAGTATTATTGCGTTACTCTGTGGCTATCATCTACGCTCAGACCCTTTATTTCAAATTTACCGCTTCAGCAGAGTCGGTGTTTATATTCACTCGCATGGGCATGGAACCCTCTGGACGATATTTTATGGGGTGTGCAGAGTTGCTCACGGCTCTTATGCTTTTGTTTCCACGGACGGCAGCGCTGGCTGCTTTTATCTCTCTTGGTATGATGGGAGGTGCTATTGTGTCCCATCTTTTTTTTATTGGTATCGATGTCATGGATGACGGGGGGCTTCTATTTGGGCTGGCACTTTACAATACTGTTGCGAGCATACTTCTGCTTGTTCTGAATAAAGATCGATTGACCCTTTACCTGCATTGGATCAGTCATAACAAAAAATGAAAAAGAAAATTTTGCAATACATTGTCTTTTTTCTGGGGGACCCCAGAACAGCCTCTCTTCCTTATCGTGTTTTCAATGCTGTTACACTGGTCAACGGATTGATCAATCTTGGTGGGGCTCCATTTTTATTCCATCTTCCAAACGGCCTTGTGATTTCACTCCTCAGTACTATTTTTGGAATTCTCTTTATCATTTTTTACTATCTGTCTCGATTTCATAAATTGCACTATCATCTTTTCTGGCCTTTCAATCTGATTCTCCTCACGTTCCTTTCCGTAAACTGGTTCTACAATGGAGGCAGTCATGGTGGGAATCATTACTATCTGATTCCAGCACTTGTGATTGCCACCATGATACTGGATGGTCGCAGCATTTTCCCGGTTTATGGTTTGTATATAGTCATTACCGGTGCGTTATTTGGTATGGAATATTTTTTCCCGCAATATATCTCCGGAACAACCGTTGGCAAGGACCGAATTTCGGATCTTTCGGGCAACTATCTTTTTGTCCAGGTACTGATAGGTATTCTGATTTTTATACTATCCAGAAATCTGGAAGTGGAAAAGGAAAAATCGGAACGACTTCTTCGAAACATTCTTCCGGAATCGGTGGCTGACGAATTGAAGGCAAAAGAGCATGTGGTGCCTCTCCATTATGATGCTGTATCGGTGCTCTTTGCCGATATGGTTGGGTTCACGGAAGTGGCGGCCCGTATGAGTCCTGCGGAACTCGTAGATGAACTGGATGTCATTTTTCGCCAATTTGATTCGGCGGCCAGTTCGTTGAAGCTGGAGAAAATTAAAACAATAGGCGATGCGTATATGGCGGCTGCCGGTGTTCCCATCATTACGGCGACCCATGCGGTAGACGCAGTCCTGTGTGGATTGCGGTTTTTGCGGATTATGGAAAAATACGCGAATACGAGGAAACAGGAAGGCAAATCTTTCTGGGCATTGAGGGTGGGTATCCATTCAGGTCCGCTCGTGGCAGGGGTTGTG
>JBNLFC010000556.1:0-2233 GCA_050305335.1 Leptospirales bacterium | reverse complement strand
AGATGACAGAAAGATCCTGAAACCCGATGGAAGCAATGCTGTGGATGTGGGACATAGCGTATTTCGCATCGAGTGTCGAGCCTGTCATACGGAATACGGCATCAACTCTCTTGCCGATCTGACAAGAGGCTGGAGCAAAGACGCCATCTACAATCGCGTGGGTAACCTGCGATCTGGAACCACCATGTTCATGCCTCCTTTCACCGGAACCGACGAGGAGCGGCGTGCGCTGGTTGAATACTTATATTCTTTGAACCAACCGGGAGAGTTAAAATGAACTGGAAACTTCCCTTTGATATACCACTGGTAACGCCGACACTCGGACTACCCATCGTTATTTACGATGCACTGCTGATCATTGTTTTCGTAGTGCATATTGTGTTTATCTACACCCTTCTGGGGTCTTCTCTGGCATCTGTGCTTTACAATGCAATGGGTGTGTTTAAGAAGTCGAAAGAGTATGATGAACTGGCTAAGCGGCTCACTACGTTTACTACCATTTCGGAAAACGCGGGTGCATTGTGGGGAGTGGCTCCTCTTTTGATCATCGGTGTGCTCTATACGAGCTTCTTTTATACAACTATGTTAAGGATTTCGCCGCACATTCTTCATATTATATATGGGAATATCTTCGGATTCCTTCTCTCTTACGCGTATAAGTTCACCTGGGATCTTCTGAAGGAGCACAAGGGTTTTCATATAGCCATTGGAGTGGCGACAGCGGCGTTATTCTTCTCTCTGCCGTTTGTTTTTATGTCCATGACCAACCTCTATATGCAGCCGGAGCTTTTTTCCAGCGTTCAGGATATCTGGGATATCATGCTGACACCGTTAACAACAATCAGGCTTTTCAGCTTTTTTCTGACAGCCTTCAGCTTTTTCGGTGCCGTCATGATTTTCTTTGCCAGCACCTGGAAAGATCCTGAAGATAAAGCCCTGCGGCAGCTGGCCATCGATCAAGGGAGAAAGTGGATCATCCTATCCGCTCCTTTGAACATCATTGTGACTCCACTGGTGCTCTTTGCATTCTCACCGCGAATCGGAGAACATTTTGTGAAGACTCCTTTCGTTGTCCTGCCATTTATCTCGGCGGCGATACTCTTCTACGTTGTATTGCTTCTGATACGGGACTTTAAAAAGCCCGAGATATCCAGACAGGGTGCAATGGCTGTTCTGGTATCGATGGTAGTTGTGGTGCTGTCCATGGCAACAGCCCGCCAGGGGATTCGCGTGGTATCTTTTGCAGAACCCATGGAGATTCAGGCAGCTGCAACTAAGAAGTATATGGCAAATGCCCTTGAAGCATATCAGGAGCATAAAGCGGCAGAGAAGAACAAACCAGCGGCCGATAGTGATCCCGCAAAAGCTCTTGCGCAGGCCAAAGGATGCCTTGCCTGCCACAGCGTTGAGATGCGTCTGGTGGGTCCTGCATACAAAGAGGTTGCAAGAAAGTATAGCTCCATAGATGAGATTGTTCCTTCGATCTTAAATGGATCCCAGGGAAAATGGCCCGAGGTCAATGGTGCAATTATGCCGGCCAATAAAACCACGGTCAACCTTTCGAAAGAGGATGCAGAGAAACTGGCCCGATGGATTCTGAATCAATAGTTTGTTGAACACTCTCCCCGACCCAACGCGCTGCCACATCCTGTGTCAGAGTGTTGGGCTCCACATCCTTGTTCCGCTGATCGGGGGAGTGTTCAAACAAATGGTTTAAAGGCCGCCCTGTAAGCCATGAGGCCTCTTTTTGATTCCGAATATTGTTGACCCTCCTGCTTTACGGTAGGACCGTAAGTCCACACTATGCAATACAACCTCTCCGACGCCCAGGAAATCAAACTCCTGAACGCTGATGACGTTTATAAAGTCATGCAGGATATCCTGGTCCGCGAGGACAGTATTGACCAGGATAGAGAACACTTCTGGATGATTGGGATGAGCATGGACACGCCCTGAGTCGAGTCGCGCGCCTTCCATGGCGCGAGTCTCAACCGCTTCGCAATCCGTGCTCCGCTATCAGAGGTGCCATGCTCATCTGTTTTAAAGGCCGCCATGTAAGCCAAAAGGCCATTCGAATATTGTTGACCTCCTGGATTTACCGTTAGACATTACATCACCAATGCAGTACGAACTTTCGGAAAAACAGAAAATAAAACTCCTGAACGCGGATGATGTATTCCGGGTTATGCGGGAGATTTTGGTTCGCGAAGACAAAATCGACCAGGACAAAGAA
>JBNLFC010000555.1:0-2256 GCA_050305335.1 Leptospirales bacterium | reverse complement strand
ACGGAATTTTAAAAAATATGGCCCTTTTACCGGGGAATACCATCAGCTTTCTGGTGGATGGAGAGAATGAAAAACTTCAGAAGTCTCTGGCAAATATTCCTCTGGTCAAAACCATGCATGCCCGACGCATCACTGCTCCGGAGCTGTTTAACGCAAGTCATCTGGTGATTTCGGCGAGTGCGTTGAAGCACATTGAAGAAGCGTATGGTGCTGGAAAGACTAAGGCAGGTGTAGCATGAATTTCCATGATGTAATCATCTATCCGGTCGTAACGGAGAAGACAGAGTCGCTGTCGAAGGTGGGCAAAAATTCCAATCGCTATACATTTCGTGTAGCGGATGGTGCTAACAAGGAATTGATCCGGCAAGCACTCCATAAGATTTATAAAGTGAATGCTGTGAAGATCAACACCGCAATCGTAGCCGGGAAGCAAAAAAGGTTCGGACAACATCCCAGCAAGAAACCATCGTGGAAACGCGCGGTGGTAACTCTGGCTCCGGGAGAGAGTTTGAATCTGGGGAAATAAAGGAAATAGAAAATCAGGGGTTTTGTCCCCGGGAATACGGAATCAATCATGGGTATTAAAAAATTCAGGCCAATCACAAAGACAACGCGATTCAAGACCGTTGTAGATAGAAGTGATCTGAGCAAAGAGGCACCCCATAAACCTTTGCTGGAGATGCTGAACTATTATGCCGGACGAAGTGATGCCGGACGGGTCGCAGTACGGAGGAAAGGTGGCCGGCATAAGCGAAAATATCGTGCCATCGATTTCAAAAGAAACAAGCCCGGAGTAGCAGGGATTGTGGCTTCCATACAGTATGATCCTAATAGGACCTGTAATGTGGCTCTGATCAAATACGCGGACGGTGAATATCGATATATACTTTCTCCGGAAGGTTTGAGTGTTGGAATGGAAGTGCAGGCTGGCGAAGGAGCACCTATCCGTGTTGGAAATGCTTTGCCGCTCAAGGCAATTCCGGTTGGTTCCACCGTGCATAACATTGAGATGAAGCCGGGACGAGGCGGTCAGATGGCGCGAAGCGCAGGAACCTATGCCACCATCGCAGGTAGCGATCATGAATATATTATTCTGAAACTTCCTTCCGGTGAGCTTCGTAAGATTAGCGAGAAATGTATGGCTACCATTGGTAGCGTTGGAAACCGGGATCATTCACTGGTCAGTATTGGAAAGGCAGGACGCAATCGCTGGCTCGGTAAACGACCCAGAGTTCGCGGAGTGGTGATGAATCCTGTGGATCACCCCCATGGTGGTGGTGAAGGAAAAACGTCAGGGGGGCGACATCCGGTGACTCCATGGGGACAACCTACAAGGGGTTACAAAACTCGCAAGAAGAACCATAAGACTGATAATATGATCATACAACGAAGGATCAACAAACGCATCGCTCGATAAGGTGCGGTGAGAGTGAAATAGAACAGGAGTTATCTATGTCCAGATCTTTAAAAAAAGGACCGTTTATCGATGATCACCTTTTAAAAAAAGTGACTCGAATGAACACAGAGGGCGGGAAAAAGCCAATTAAAACCTGGTCGCGCAGGTCTACAATTTTCCCTGAGATGATTGGACATACCCTCATGGTGCATAACGGTAATAAGTTTCTGCCGGTGTTTGTGAACGAAAACATGGTCGGACACAAACTGGGTGAATTTTCGCCGACGCGAACATATAAAGGCCATACAAGTATGGCCAAAAAGAAGAAGTAATGTAAAGGGGATATAGAGGTTCACCAATGGAAGCAAAGGCATCGGCGAAATATCTGTTGATCAGTCCAAGAAAAGCGCGACTGGTAGCGGATGAGATACGCGGTTATATATATCCTGAGGCGATGGATATTGTCAGCTATATTCCAAGGAAGGCTTCTGATCTTATCAGTCGTGTGCTAAAGTCGGCTCATGCAAACGCAAAGCAGAAGAATGATGCGCTGAGAGACGATCAACTATTTGTAAAAAAGGTTTATGTAGATGCCGGTCCGGTCTTGAAGCGGTTTCGTCCGCGAGCCCGTGGTCGTGGGATGAGAAGATTGAAAAGAACAAGTCATATTACAGTCGTTCTGAGTGACGAGTAAGGATCAAAGGTAGGATGCAATGGGTCAGAAGGTAAATCCAATCGGTTTACGCCTTGGGATCAACCGTACATGGGAATCCCGCTGGTATGCCGACAAAGGTGATTATGCTACAAACTTGCACCAAGATTTGGAACTGCGCGAGTACATCAAGAAAGAACTCGCTCAG
>JBNLFC010000554.1:0-2259 GCA_050305335.1 Leptospirales bacterium | reverse complement strand
GATCCCGTTGATCCCGTTGATCCCGTTGATCCCGTTGATCCCGTTGATCCCGTTGATCCCGTTGATCCCGTTGATCCGATGAACGATCTGATCTGCGCTTCTGGCTATCGCTTCTCTGCTCGCGCAGAGGGCGACCCCTGGAATCGCGATCCTGGTTTCCGCCTACATGAAGCCCTTTGAGAATTGTTGCACGATCTCTATCTCGAACCGTGTGCGGTTCCCGGGGCAACGGCTCTCGCATGGTCGCTCGATCAGGAGCAGATCCCGATGAAGGGGTATGCTCTCTTCTTTCGCCGCCTCGTTTTCCGCGACGACGTCTGCGGCGTTGACCGCTTCTTTTTTCGCCTGATTCTGATTCCATTGATTCCTCCTCCTCCTCGTGGTCTCTTCGCGAGTGGGGGTCGCGAAAGGGGTGAAATTCCCCTTCCGGAAACTTTAGATAGTCCATGTTCAATTCCGCGACAGGGATGCGCATTCCCAGATATCGGTGTATGCGGGGAAGGCTTTCATAATCATCTTCGCTGGAGAATGAGATGCTGATTCCACTTTTGCCCGCTCTGGCAGTGCGACCGATTCGATGGACATAACTTTCAGCATCCTGTGGCAAATCGTAATTGAAAACATGGGTTATATCATCTATGTCCAGACCACGGCTGGCTACATCGGTGGCAACCAGCACATTATATTTTCCCAGTTTGAAATCCTTCAGCAGTGTAATCCTTTTTTTCTGATCCAGCAAAGACGAAATGCCAATTGCGGCAATTCCATACCTGTGCAACCGTTGGACCAGGCGTTCCACCATATGTCTGGTATTGACAAAGATAATGGATCGGGTCTCACCAGCATTCATGAGTGTATGAAGCAAATAGGGAGTCTTTTCTTCTCTTCCAAGGTGGAAAAGGGACTGGTCGATTCGCTCAACTGCTACGGATTCCGATTCAATCTTCACATGTACGGGATTGTTCATGAATTCGTAGGCCAGCCTCATTACATAGTAGCTGAGGGTTGCCGAGAAAAGCATCATCTGAGTATCGCCGGGTGCATGTCGCATGATGTAGCGAATATCGCGAATGAAGCCCATGTCGAACATTCGATCGGCTTCATCGAGTACCAGAAATCTCCATGTATCAGTCTGGATTTTTTTCTGTTTTAGATAATCGATGAAGCGGCCCGGCGTGGCTACGATGAGCTGCGGATTTTCGGCCAGTTCCTGCTCCTGCTTTCGGTAGCCTTCACCGCCGTAGATGGCGCAAACACGCATGGGGTGTCGGCTGGAAAGACGTTCCGCCTCCTCTTTGATCTGCAGGCAAAGCTCCCGTGTGGGGGCAACTATTACTGCCGCGGGGCCGGGCAGCTCCTCTTCCATAATTCTGTGGAGTATGGGCAAAAGAAAGGCGACCGTTTTACCGGTTCCGGTTTGCGCAATGCCTGCA
Organism: Leptospirales bacterium; assembly: GCA_050305335.1. Classification (GTDB taxonomy): domain Bacteria; phylum Spirochaetota; class Leptospiria; order Leptospirales; family Leptonemataceae; genus JBNLFC01. Next base: position 826 of record JBNLFC010000554.1, on the reverse strand, counting down.
ATATCATGTCCCTGGAGTGCCGGTTCCAGACACTGCTCCTGAATAGGGGTCAGTTCTTCGTATCCTGCATCTTTTATGGCTTGATTCAGGTCTGGATGGATTTCCAGTTCTGAGAATTTCATTGAGGAATAGGGATCGATTTCACCCCTCTTGTGTCAATCCCAACACTCTTTTTTGCCTTGACATAGACCGAAAACGCCGTCTTAACCAGAACGCGACCCTGGAATCCACGTATGCAGCTCAAATCTAGCAAGAAAAAGCGATTTCTTCATATAAAGCAGCGCATTTTCAGCGCGGGTACAGGTCCCTTTTTTTTGCTGGGCCTGGCTCTATTCTGGCCTGGCTTTTCCCGACTGCAGGCTCAGCCTGGATCGCCGCCCGATGAAAAGCTTTCCCCTGATTCATCCCTTGCCGTTCGAAGGGATGGTCGCACGGGGGCTATTCTGAAAAAAGGAGAGATCTGCATAGCATTGCAGCGAGATTACCCCCCGTTCCATGTTGAAAAGCCTGTTCCTGGATATCCCGGTATGGATGTGGAGCTGGGCGATGCTCTTGCACGGGCCCTGGGGGTTCGTGTCGTCTATCGTTATGCAGATGTGGCTGATCTATTGAAAATGATTGCGGACGGCAAATGCGACGTGGCTCTGGGGGGCATCTCTGCAACGCCGGAGAGGGGGCGCTATGTGGATTTTACCCATGCTTGCTGGATTTCCTCCCCTGCCGTTCTTTTAAAGAAGAGGGCGCTGGGGCCGGTTTCCCAGTCCATTGATTTTTCTCCTCCGCGTCTGGATCATGTCGAGCAATTGCAATCTCTGGGGTCCCTGAC
>JBNLFC010000553.1:0-2264 GCA_050305335.1 Leptospirales bacterium | reverse complement strand
AAATGATCTACTTATATTGTCAGGGATTCATAAAAAAAATTGCAGAGATTTGCCGCCATAAGGGCATTTGTCTAGCACTCTGCCCCGTAAATGCCGAAGATTTCATTTTCTGATATACGGGTCAAAAAGGGAGGCCTCGGAAATGGCGCATCAGTATTCAGTCGAAATTCACAATTTTCTGACATCAAATCTCAAAGAGGTAACAGGAGAACTGGAGGTAGCCAGGGAGAATGAGGATGCAGTTCGCATCAGCTACCTGGAGGGGCGTCTGGAAGAACTCAATCACATGCGTAACTTGCTGACCGAAAAGTTCGATCTATCGCACAGGCAATACTATTGAGTCATTGCAGCGTTGAATCTTGATTTCCATAATCATAATAAAGAAGGGAAAAAACATGGCCTACAACTACTTGCTGGAACTTTATGAAACCATTCACCAAAGGCGTGAAGACGCCCAACGAAAACTGACCGACTTAAGCGAGCATTCTGGTAGTGACCTGGAACGGCAAAAAGGCCGTATGGAGCTTCTGGAAGAGTTCGAGACCTTTCTTAAGGAGCATTACCATATACGCCTTCCGAGAAAAATTCGAGAAAGGATTGAGACCCACGGAGTTCAAGGAGCGAACTAAGAGCCGAAATCAGTAGCGAATCCCCGTTTTGCACATCTCTGGGGCAGGCCCTCCCCCTCCCCGTCAGAATGCCAGAAGCCTCCTGATGCCAACGTTATCTGGCTGATCTTATTGCTTTCGCAACGCTTTTCAAAATACAGACTGAAGTAGTTGTGGCACCTGTTACCGCATCCACAGGAAAGGCTTCAGCTTTTTCCAGCCTCTCTTTCAACAACTTCGCATATTCGAAATATATCGATGTGCGAGAAGAGGAAATTTGTATATTCCTTACACCATCCTGATTGACGACAAAACGGACATCATATCTTGCCGCTGCGCACTCGATAGTTCCTTGATACTCCCCCGGACTCTCAGGCCAGCGCAAGGTGGGGAGTATCTCACTCCTGAGGGAATGGAAGTAGAATATCATAACAATCGTATATCCCCCGAGCAGTGCACTCAGAATGAATAGGACCAGTCGAACACGGGGTGACTCAGTTAGCGGATCAGTAGATCGATGCCCCCATGGTTTCTTGAAGGATATGTAAAAAAGGAAAAGATAGATCAGCGAAACCGCAGACGTGGCCAACAGAAGTGTGCTCATCACTGACTCATCTGTATAGGCAAGCACGTGAAAAACATTCCACCTGGCAGCTATTCCTGCAGCAAAGGGACTTACAAAAAACATATAGATTGCAAGTACCAGAAAAGACCCAATCCATTTACAGATGATCCATGTGCTCTTCACCACCCCCCTGCCGGCAAAAAAAGAGAACAAAAACCCTGTAACAATGGAAAGCGAGAGAGACCAAACGAAAACAGATTCTATTAGAACGTGAGAGGCAGCAACCAGCCCGTCCTGCCGGCTGCCTGGTAGAAGCAAAGCCAGAACGCTTACCAGGCTGCCCAGAGAAATCCCTGCTACGAAAACATGCAGAAACTTCAAATTCTTTTTCCAACCCCGGGAAAGACGATCATCAATGCGCATTGCCTGCTCTTCATTCATGGAAGACATCTTGCAGGCCCGCGAATAGTAGTCAACGGAAACTGGCTGACAGGATAATCCACAAAAACGCATTTTTGCTGATCTGTCATAGACTCTGGTATCCGGTGTTTTAATAGAGATGGACAGAAATTCTCCCCGGGTGTGAGCATGACACGTCTCATTGGCCATGCGCCGAGACTGTACGTAGCCCACGGGGAGGGGGGAGCGAAAATGCTACTTGTGGTCCCAATACCAGGTACAGTAATCCTCAACAACATCGTAGTTGGGATCTCCCTGGTTTATAACAATTTCGGCTACCGGCATTTTAACTTCCTGGTCATTCCAGATCACAAAGGCAAGTATTCCATACTTTTCCAGCTCTTCAGACTCATCAGGATCGATCAGTGCCTTTACAACTACAGGATAGTATTCTTGCTGCCTTTGCTCATTATCCTGGGCAAAGACACCGTAGTAAGGAAACTGAACTCTTTGCAGAAGATAGTCATAAAAGATCTCCAGCGATCGGTTGTCCACCGTGGGCAGCCACATTACTGCTCCCTGCCCACCACTGCGCCAGCTGACCAAACAGGAAGTTACTGGCCAGACCAGGGGGCGCAGTGATAGTCAGCATCACATACCATGGAAGGACCAGAACAAGAAAGATCAGTACA
>JBNLFC010000552.1:0-2266 GCA_050305335.1 Leptospirales bacterium | reverse complement strand
ATAACGAAAAAGATACCGATGAAGGGATTGCCATTGAGGAGGCTCTTTCGGGAACCATGTTGCGCAAACGACCGGAGCTTACCTGGAAGTATCTTCATCAGATCGGCCAGTCTGTTTTACAGGCCAGGTACAATCGCGCTCATGAAATCATCGCTCTGATAGAAAATGAACGAGGGAAAAGGGTCTGGACGCTTACACAAAACATCGACTCCTTTCATCGCGATGCCGGTTCAAAAAATATTATAGAGATACATGGTAATTTCCGCACTATATATTGCGAAAAATGCGGCCACAGCGTCCGGGACCAGGACTATTCGGCACTTCCTGCACTACCTCGTTGTCCTGAATGCACCACCGTTCTACGCCCCGCCGTGGTACTTTTCGGAGAAATGCTGCCGACAGATGCGTTAGTAAGTCTTGAAAGAGAACTTCGCATCGGCTTTGATCTTGTGGTTTCCATAGGAACAACCAGCGTATTTCCATATATTGCGGGGCCGGTCATTCAGGCTGCTTCCCACGGTATTCCAACCATTGAAATCAACCCCGGAGTAACGGAAGTAAGCAGCTTCGTATTTTTGAAAATAGCAGCACCCGCTGCAACCACACTGGATGACATCTGGTCCGTATGCTACAATGCGAAATAGTTACCGCTACCAGAATACCTGCTTTAGCCTCCGATCTCTTTCATAGAACGATCGGTTCCGGAGAACTTTTCCCGATTCTTCTGGGCCATGGCCCGCTCCAAAAACCGGCTTAATCCATTATCGGAAGGGAGAGGGTATCCATCCAGGGCACTTAGACAGCCATAAACAAGTCCCCGGGAATCCATGCGAAGACGATCGCATGTAGCGCAAAAAGGATCGGCCGTATTGGCAATCACTCCGAACCGGTAGCCGTCCCGAAGCTGGAAATAGCGGGCCGCACGAGAATTTCTCGCATCAATATTTGTAATGGGGTAACGTTCATGAATGCTTTTCAGAATCTCTTCTCTGGAGAAATAGAGCTCCTGGAAGTTGAAACGTAGCGGACCTATGGCCATAAACTCAATGTAGCGTATACGTAGTTGCCACTTGCGCGCCTGTTCCAGCAGGGGCACTACTTCAGTATCGTTGTATCCCCTGAGTATAGTGGAGTTTACTTTGACGGAAAGGCCAGCTTCCAAAGCCTTCTCTATGGAAGCCATGACAATGGAGGGAGTTCCTGTACCGTTGATTCTACGATAAACCGTCGGATTTAAGGAATCCAGGGAAACATTGATTCCATCCAGCCCCGCCTTTTTCAAAGAGGGAGCCATCTTTCCCAGCAAATGTCCATTGCTCGTCATGGTGACCAGGGCCACTCCGTTTTTTTTCAAAGCCAGAACCAACTCTACAAGATAGGGATAAAGTGTCGGTTCACCCCCGGTTAGATGTACGTGCTCCATCTGCCCTGCCCCATAAAGGCGAAGGATTGGCTGAAGAAAAAAGTCGATAGGTTTGTATTTTTCAGTAGTATTAATCTCGGTTTCTGGAACGTTTTCCAGGCCCGGGTCGCAATAGATGCAGGAGTGATTGCATTGATCGGTCACACTTACCCGTAACTTACGAAATTTTCTCTCTCCGAAAGTATGGGAGAAGCCGGCATCATCTCCTTTGTTTTTCTGCTTCATCTTACAACGATCTCTGCCATGCAGTTTTGCACTTATAGATACAGGTAGCTGCCAAACAGAATGACTTCAAGAACTATATGAATACAACGATATTTCATTGAAAAAAATTTCCAGCCCCGTTTCCCGAAGTATTGTTCCACCTTGTCCCGGTTCAAGGTGCATTTTATCTGCTGTCACGTCTGCTCAGCGACCAGGAAAAATGGATGACCCGATCACCTGGTGTTAGAGCCATGCTCACCATGGCATATCGAAGTATCAACCCTGCAACCGGCGAAGAAAACAGTCAATATCCCGAGCATTCAGATGCACAGGTGGACCAGCTACTGGAGCAAGCAACAAAAGTCCAGCAGTCATGGCGCAAAAGCGAATTTAGTGCGCGCACAGAAACTCTAATGCGCCTGGCCGACCTGCTGGAAAATCAGCGGGAGGAGCTAGGTCAGACCATCACCCGGGAGATGGGCAAACCCGTAACCCAGGCCATTGCCGAAGTAGAAAAATGCGCCCTGGTCTGCCGCTATTATGCAAAAAACGGAGAAGCGTTTTTGAAAAACCGTCCTGTAGAGACCGGGAATCAAGCCTCCTATGTCCGTTATGATCCGCTGGGATTGATCTTTGCAA
>JBNLFC010000551.1:0-2268 GCA_050305335.1 Leptospirales bacterium | reverse complement strand
ATGTTCAATCGAGAATGCGAAAGGAGAATCCGAATTTCTATGGCTTTGTCTGGCAGGGAATGCAATACGAGGGGCTGGTGGTGAACTTTCTCGAGTTTGCAGGGAGAAGAGGAGGATTTCTGGATAACCAGCATAGAATTCATCTCAATCGCAAAGAGAATCGTCGTGCACTGGAGATGATGCGCGAGTTCATTCATAAAGATCAAATCTCTCCACCTGATACTTTCACTCGAATGAAAGAGGAGGAGGTGCGCCTGGCATTTCAGCAGGGCAACGCTCTTTTTGAGCGCAATTGGCCCTATGCATATAAGCTCCACAACGAAGCTGATTCTCCGGTGCGAGGCAGGGTAGGTGTAGCGCTTCTTCCCGGCCCCACAGCGGAGTCGCGATCTCCGGCGCTGGGAGGATGGCACGTGGGAGTCTCCCGCTATTCGGATAGGAAGACAGAGGCCTTTCGTTTTGTGCGGTTTCTGGCATCAAAAAAAGCCCAGATGCGTATGCGGCGTGAAATGGGCTGGAACCCTGGTCGCCGAGATCTGTACGGCAATAAAAATGGGACGCAGGATGATTTTCCATTTTACGCTACTCTTGAACGATCTTTTGAGCTGGCACGCCCCAGACCGGCGGTCCCTTACTATGTAGAGCTCTCTTCCATTCTGCAAACTCATTTGAGTGGGGTAATGGCCGGCCGTCTGGATCCTGCTACAGCTCTTGACTCTTCTCAATGGGAGATGGAAAAACTACTTGAGAGATACAATCTCAAGAGAGAAGAGCATTAAATGCGCTATTTATTTTCCGGCAGGAGCAAAACTTCTCTCTCTTTATCGGAAAAGCGCGACCTTTCGGGACTTCTGCTTCCGGCTGTGCTGGTGGTTCTGGCATTTGTGCTGATTCCGGTTCTCGGGACCTTTCGTGATAGTCTCTATCTAAACGTTACTTTTCTACCGCACAAATTTACGGGATGGGAGAACTATAAACTCCTTCTCCAGGATTCCGCCTTTCATCAATCCCTATTATTTACCTCACTTTTTGCTCTGGTATCGGCCCCCCTGGAAGTGGCGCTGGGACTTCTTGTGGCTCTGGTAGTCCATGAGTCTTTTCCAGGGCGTGGTCTTTTACGAGCAGCAGTTCTTTTGCCATGGGCGATCCCCGCAACGGTGTCCGGAAAACTATTTCAACTGATTTACAACTACAATTATGGAATGGCCAACTATCTTCTGAAGCTGGCAGGGATGGATGCTGTGAACTGGCTGGCAACACCTGCGAGCGCTTTCTTCTCACTGGTGGCTGCTGACGCATGGAAGACGACTCCATTTGCAGCGATTCTGATACTGGCAGCCCTTTCGTCCATACCGGAGGAGCTTTATGATCAGGCTAAAGTCGATAGAGCAGGCATTGGGCGTCGCTTCCTCTTTCTGACGTTGCCGCTTTTGAAACCGATTCTTCTGGTGATTCTCCTTTTTCGTGCCATAGAGGCATTCCGGGTTTTTGATTTGATATTTGTTCTGACAGGCGGTGGACCCGGAGGTTGGACCACCTCTCTCTCTATGCTCGGATATCGCTATTTCGCAGGAGGTGACTTTGGATATGGGTCTGCCATAAGCGTGATTCTTTTTCTCATAGCTCTTGTGCTCACTCTGGTCTACCTTCGAATGGGTCGCCCCGGAGAGGGGCAGGGAGGCGAAAAGTGAGCGTGGATCGTCTCCCCATGGAACAATCGCTGTTTGTTGCAGGGATTTTTTTCACAGTTCTTTTTACTCTCTCACCCATTCTCTACATGATTTTGACTGCAATGAGCCTGCGGCCTGACTTTCTTAATCCTGGAGTAGAGTTGCATCTGACTCTGGAGCACTTCAGGACCATTCTGATATCAGAGAACACTCACTTTCTCCGCTACCTGTGGAACTCCCTGGTAGTTTCCTCGGTCAGTGCTATCCTTTCTACAGCTATCGCCTCTCTGGCAGCATATGGTGTGACCCGCATAGTGTTTCCCGGGCGTCGTCTTTTTCTTATGATGATTCTGGCGGTTTCACTTTTTCCACCCATCACCCTGGTGAGTTACTTATTTGAGCTCCTTTCAGCGTTGGGATGGATCAATACATATGGGGCACTTATTATTCCTTATATTGCCTGGAGTTTACCACTCTCTCTCTGGGTTCTTGTAAGTTACTTTTCACAGATCCCGCGGGAACTGGATCGCGCTGCTCTCATGGATGGCTGCTCCCGCATTGAGATACTCTATCGCATTGTTTTTCCTGTGGCCATGCC
>JBNLFC010000550.1:0-2279 GCA_050305335.1 Leptospirales bacterium | reverse complement strand
TGCTCATCTTGGAAAGCTTGCACATCTGATCGAAACGCATCTGGATAAGGTGCGTTCCGGTGTTCTTCAGTTCGATGAGAGTCTTGCTGAATTCCTGTTGCAGGCGAAAGATCAAATTTCCATTCTCATGAGGTATTCGGATGCAGAGTTCACTGCATCTTCGGAAGCTCGTGAAAGGGCAGAGCAGTTTCTTGAGTTAATGAGAGAATATGGTCTTCGCTCTGAAGAGGGAAACGGAAGCGATCAACGGGATGAGCTTTCTGAGCAGAAAGAAATCAGCTCCGGACCGACCGAAAAAAGATGGAAAATCTTTATGGAGCCGGTTCCGGAGTTATTCCAGTTCGGGCTGGATCCATATCCTTTGATCCGTTATATGCGGGAACGGGGAGCAATCGAGAACTTCACCATGCACCCGGAAAGAGTTCCGTCAGGAGATTCCGGCGATGAGTATCAACCCGATCGATGCTATTTGTTGCCTGAGTTTGAGTTCGTTACGGCGGATGACGAAGCAAGTATCCGGGATTATACATCATTGTACAATGACGCCATTCAGATTACAATAGAACCGATTTCTCTTCAAAAGCCCACTGTCGACTCTACGCCACAGCCTTTGCAAAAAGATGAGAAAAGGCGAGAGGAACTAAAAAATCATAACATTGCTACTATCCGTGTAGAAGCCTCCAGGCTGGATCAGTTGATTCGTCTTGTAGGTGAACTAATCGTTTCAGGAGTTCAGGTGAGCCAGGTTGCATCCAGAAGCGGTGACCGTCAACTTATGGAATCTCTGGACCTGCTTATTCGAACCATTTCTGATGTGCGCGAAAGCGCCATGCGTTTAAGAATGATACCAGTAGGCGATACGCTTAGAAGAATGAAGAGGATTGTTCACGATCTTGCCCGGGAGTCGGGGAAACGGGTTGTCCTGCATATAAGCGGAGAAGAGTCGGAGCTGGATAGAACCGTAACGGAAAAGCTGGTGGATCCGCTGGTTCATATCTTGCGAAACGCAATGGACCATGGGATTGAACCGCCCGCAACGCGACGCCTCGCAGGGAAGTCTGAGACGGGAAATCTATGGATTCGCGCAAAGCATTACGCTGGAGAAATCCTCATCGAAGTGGAAGATGATGGCAAGGGAATTTCTCGTGACGAAGTACGAAATAAAGCCATTCAACAGGGCCTCCTTTCGGCTGATGCAGTCGGTGATGCGAATGTAATGAACCTCATATTCGAACCAGGCTTTTCTACGGCCAGGGAAATTACAAATATATCCGGCCGTGGCGTTGGTATGGATGTGGTTAAACGAAATATTGAGTCATTGCGTGGGTCAGTGGAGCTTTCATCCAGTGAGGGTAAGGGAACTCGTATTCGTATACGGCTTCCATTAACGCTTGCTACCATTGAGGGGCTCCATGTGGTAGCTGACGGAAACGATTGCGTTATTACACTGGATCAGGTGATGGAATGCATAGAGTATAACGAAAACCTCCAGGAAGGCGGTTTGATTCGCATGCGAGATGAGGTTATCCCCGATATAGATCTCTCTTCGCACTTCGGGGGCGCAGGTCGAATGCATGATCCTGGGGAACGCCGCTATATCATTGTGGTGGAACACGCGGGGCGCAAGGCAGGCATTGTGGTGGATCGATTGGTCGGTCAGATTCACTCGGTAGTGCGACCATTGAAAGGCTACCTTGAAAATGGAACGTTGTATAGCGGATTCACTCTCCTTGGAGATGGCAGTATTGCAATGATTTTAAATGTTTCGGGTCTGATTGAAGAGGCAGCGAAAAAGGAAGGCGATGTTTTGAAAAAAATAGCACATAGCTTTGCCTCTGTTTGATGGTATGGGTTGTATTGGGATGGCGGGTCCATTGCCGCTTGCTTAAAGTATTAATTATTAAAATTTTGAAATGTAAGGAAATTAGACTATGACTGTGTCAAAGAAAATGGCAATTCTGGTGAGTGTGGCTGTTGCGGGAATCTTATTTATCTCTATCGGTTCTCTGGTGCAGATGGATCGGCTCTACAATGCGGCTAACCAGGGAAATACAAGTTTTGTTCCGGGGCTGCTCATCCAGGGTAAAATGCGCAACGCCTTTATGAATATTCGGCTTTATATCCATAAGCATATTGAGTATGATAACGCGGCAAAGAAGGCAGACGCCGAGAAAAAACTGGATGATTACACTCTCCTTGTGGAGGAGTCCATTAAAGAGTATGAGACAGGCTGCGGTGGGACATGCATCTCCGGCGAAAAAGATCGTGCATATCTGGAA
>JBNLFC010000549.1:0-2283 GCA_050305335.1 Leptospirales bacterium | reverse complement strand
CGGGGCAGCTCTTATCTCTTTTTTGCTCTCGCTGCTCAGTTCTCTGTTGAATTTTATACTCTTTAAGGAAACATGCAGCGCCAACCAGAAAGAAAAAGGTACCTGGACTCAGACTCCTTTCAAATGGATAGGAAAGGGGGTCAACTCTCCGGGCTTTGCACAAGTAGTTTTGATCAATCTTTTTTTTATTTTCACTTTTTCCGGGTTTGAGTTCTCCCTCAGTTTTTTTTATAAACTGAACTATCAGTTGGCTCCTGATCGAATTGGCTTTATTTTCCTTTATATAGGAGCTATACTGATCTTTGGTCAGGGTTATCTGGTTCGCCGTCTGGCCAGAAGTTTTTCCAACAAAGCACTGGCTCTTTCCGGATTTGCCATGATGGCCTTTGCCCCACCGATCATTGCCATCTCCATTCCCTATCTCTGGGTTTCTCTGGCTGCATTGCTTCCCATTGGCATCGGGCTTTCACTCATTCAACCATCACTGGCATCCCTGGCAAGCAACCTGGCGCCTGCTGAGAGTCTGGGCAATGCCATGGGGATATTTCGTGCCGGAGGCTCACTGGCCCGTGCTGTGGGCCCTCTGGTAGGCGCAATGATCTACTGGACCTCAGGAGTAGTCGTTGCCTATGCAGGCATTGGAATGATGATATTTTTCCTCTTCGTGGGAGCTGCAAGAATGAAGAGCGACAGGAGCTATGAGAAGGCTTAAATATCAATCTGCCTCCCTCAAAGAGGGAGGCCAGTCGGGAGCCAGCACATACAGGTTGTATGGATTTGAGCTCCATTCACAGGTTGATCCAGCTTCCCGGCAATGCACTCATTAAGCCAGATCAGGTCGACCCTGCGAGTTTATCGAAGGTCATTTATATTATATGTATTTCCCCTTCGGGAATAGTGGCATTCATTCGTGGTTCCAGAAATTCTGAAACCATCTTCTGGATGCCATAACACTAAACTGATCTACAGACCAGAATCAGGAGTCGTCGTGATCCAGGAATACATCCTGCACCACTCCGGAAGATCCACTATCAGCTGAGTTCGACTCCATCAAAGATGAAGTTCGAACCGATGAACCTTCCCGGCTTACTCTACTACTCGCTCCAACTCTCGGTTTTGTTGATGAGCTGGACCGCCTCCTGGGGCCGGACTTCTTTTTAGAGCCGGCTTTTTTCTTGGAGCCGGCTTTTTTCTTGGAGCCAGCTTTTTTCTTGGCAACTTTTTTCTTAGCGACTTTTTTCTTAGCGACTGTCTTTTTTCTTGCGGCGCCCTTTTTGGATGCTGCTTTCTTTGTTGTTTTCTTTGTAGCCATTAACCCACTCCTCTAAGTTTGAGCTGTATGATTCTCACGCTTCATCGTTTGATTGAGCGCAAGGAGAAAAGGCCTTAGCACCTTTTCATTTCTTAAATCGACACCATATAGGACGAATCAACAGTTACTGCATTAAAAAAACGGAACTGTTTTCTTGCTTCATTCTAGTCTTGCGTCGATTTTTTGTTTCCACCGTTCCAATTTTAAAAATCGTTAGGTGATTAAAAAAATCAAGCCGACCACATTTGCATAGCAAATATGTGTCGTTCAACATGAATTATAACATCGCATTTATAGAATCAAGTCGATTCTTGTTTTGAGACATAAAAAAGAGATAAAAAATTCAAATTTTTCTTATTAAGCGTTCCATCATGGCTCTGAAGATGATTATCTTCCCACTTTTTGCACGAAAAGCTTTCTGCATTGATCAAACATCAAAGCAAAACTACTCTACTGATGCACCGGAGGCTCTTTTGCGTCATGAAATAGTGAAAAATGTTTGCGAAAGCGAACTGATGGCGAAAAAAACTGCAACAAGATGCAAGATTACATGAGCGAAAGAGCACTTTCTTTCCAGAATCGACTGATACTCACTGCAAAAGGGAAGCATGGTGCCAGAAATATGAGTGAAACCGAAGCAGAAGAGGCACTCTCCTTCCTTTTCACACGGGAGGCTTCACCTGTTCAGGTTGGAGCATTTTTAACTGCAATGCGATTTAAAGGAACTCAGACAGATGAATTTGTGGGTTTTTTGCGGGCAATTCAAGCCACTTCTACCTTCATTCACCCTTCTTTTACACCATTGATCAGTTCGAGCGGACCGTACGATGGAAAAAAGTCCACCATGCAACTTACTCCGGCGTGGGCAATCATCGTTTCGGCTGCCGAAATTGGCGTTACTCTTCAATCAGCACCAGATCTAACACCTACACGTGGTGTCACAACGGCACATGTGCTGGAGGCAATGGGCA
>JBNLFC010000548.1:0-2306 GCA_050305335.1 Leptospirales bacterium | reverse complement strand
GGGCGTGAAAAAGGTGGTGGCGTTAAGTACGGACAAAGCGGCCGCTCCCATCAATCTCTATGGAGCCACCAAGCTCGCATCAGATAAACTATTCGTCGCTGCGAATAATTTTGTGGGCAAGCACGATATACGATTTTCCGTTGTTCGTTATGGTAATGTAATGGGAAGCCGTGGCAGTGTCATTCCCTACTTCCTTTCCAAACGTTCGGAAGGGGTTCTTCCCATCACTGACGAACGGATGACCAGATTCAATATCTCGCTGGATGAGGGAGTGGAGCTGGTTTTGTTCTCTCTTGAGCAAATGTGGGGAGGTGAGATTTTCGTGCCCAAAATACCCAGCTATCGTATTATGGACGTTGCAGAAGCGATCTGTCCGGGGTGTAAACGTGAGGTGGTTGGTATACGCCCTGGTGAAAAGCTCCATGAAGAGATGATAACGGAAACGGATGCTCTCTCAACAATCGAATTTGAAAAGTATTTTGTGATGCTTCCCTCCTTTAATACGAGATGGAGCGCAGAGGAGTTTAGAAAGACTTTCAATGGAACGTACTGTGATTTTGGATTTCGTTACAATAGTGGCGAAAACAATGAATGGCTGTCGGTGGAAAATTTGAGATCCTTGATTAAAACCCACGTGGATCCTGAATTTTCCGTATAAAGTCGGGAATGCTGCGAAGGAAGTGCGATGATTCCATACGGTAGACAAAATATTTCTGCAGAGGATATCCAGGCCGTTGTTGCGGTTCTGCGGTCCGATTTTCTGACACAGGGGCCTGCCATAGAGCGATTTGAACGAAAAGTGGCGGACTACTGTGGAGCCCGCTATGCTGTTGCCGTGTCCAGTGCTACCGCTGCACTCCATATCGCAAGTATAGCTCTGGGTATACGAAGAGGAAAGAGAGCCTGGACTTCGCCCATGACGTTTGTTGCCTCATCAAATTCTATTCTCTACTCAGATGGTACGGTAGGATTTGTGGATGTGGAGCTGGAAACGGGAAACATGTCTATCCGGTCGTTACGGGAGAGTCTTGAACACGCTGAAGCGCAGGGAACGCTACCCGACCTTGTTATCCCGGTACATTACTCCGGGCAATCGTGCGATATGAAAGAGATTTCGGATCTTTCAGTGAAATATGGGTTTTCAATTCTTGAGGATGCATCTCACGCCATTGGAGGAACCTACAATGGAAAACCTGTGGGATCCTGTGAGTTTTCCGATGCCGCCGTATTCAGTTTCCATCCTGTTAAAATCGTAACCACAGGAGAGGGAGGAATGATTCTCACGAACAGAAATGATCTGCATGAGATATTGATTCGCCTCAGGAGTCACGGAATCACCAGAAATCCCGAGATTTTGAACAATAAGAGCGAAGGACCCTGGTATTATGAGCAACTGGAGTTGGGTTACAACTACAGGATTACGGATTTGCAGGCGGCTCTTGGAGAGAGCCAGATGAATCGCCTTGACGAATTCATCACACGAAGAAACACTCTGGCTGCGCGATACGACTTCCTGTTAAAGGACCTTCCCGTATATCCTGTAAAAGTAGGAAGCAACAGGAAATCCGCCTATCATCTCTATCCGATACGCATCTCGAAGGATTATTCCGGAAAAAGCAGGCGGGAAATTTTCGAAGAGCTTCGTGGGTCTGGAATCGGCGTTCAGATTCACTACATACCCGTTCATCTCCAGCCGTACTATCAATCCATGGGATTTAAGGCAGGCGACTATCCCGTAGCGGAACGGTTTTATGGCTCCGAGATATCGCTTCCCATGTTTTATGATCTTTCCGACGAAGATCAGGATAAGGTGGTGGGCATCTTGAAAGGGATTCTTGAAAGATGAAATCCATCGCTATAATAACGGCCCGTGGCGGGAGTAAGAGGATTCCCCAAAAAAATATCCGTGAATTTAACGGTAAGCCCATACTTGCATATTCCGTGCAGACTGCGCTGGAGAGCAATCTGTTCGACGAAGTGATGGTTTCTACTGACGATGAGAAAATCGCTTCCATTGCAAAAAAGTCCGGTGCGACTGTTCCTTTTATGCGAAGTCCCAAAACTTCGGACGATTATTCGGGAACCGCTGAAGTGCTTCTTGAAGTTCTTGGTAACTATGAAAAAGAAGGTATCAAATTCGAAATAGGCTGTTGTCTCTATCCGACAGCACCATTTATTACATCCCGGCGCTTACAGGAGGGACTGGCCCTGCTTGAGTCGGGGGGGTTTGATACTGTATTGCCTGTTGTGCGATATGATTTCCCCATTTACAGATCTCTGAAAATTACGGAAGGAAAGCTTTCGCC
>JBNLFC010000547.1:0-2332 GCA_050305335.1 Leptospirales bacterium | reverse complement strand
TCCGCGGCAGACTCATCCGGACTCATGGCCTCGCATCAGGTTTCTGTTCGTCAGGCCGGAAGTTTGCCTCGGGCTTCCTTCAGATTCCACCTCACGGTGGACACCCTTGCCTCTGGCTATCGAAGGGTCCAACCTCCTTCGTTCGGGACTTTCACCCTGTAGTCACTGCCCATGCAGGGCGCACCACACTGTCCCTCCATGTCCAGAGTGCGGGGCGCCCCTCCTCCTGAGGGGCTGTCAGAGGAGTCATTGTCATCTGGTGGAATTAGCTGACAATGTTAATTTAAAGTTGTGGAAGTCTGCGTATACCGACCCCTGCGGCGCAATACCACAGATCGGCAAAAGTAAAGAACTATTGAGTCCCCCGGGCACTCTCCCCTTTCGAGCTGGCGTTGATAGCCAGCGACCCGACAGTCGCTACGGCGTCCTGTCGGGCGAAAGGTCGGAGAGTGTCACGGGGGAACTTCCACATAGCTCGTTGGCCTTGCGCCAGATACCGAGAATTGCGCCACGGGGGGCGGTCCTATACGTAGCGTCACTTACTTTCGCGCACTGATGTGAATGCGAACGGGTGCCGGATAACCCTCAATGGTGCGGTCTTTTTTCTCTCTATCCAGAAAATCAGTAAGGGATGGCATAAGGGAGTAGCGGGTCTTCTGTTGCTCATCTTCGTAGCGGTGTACATCCACAAGAGACACTTCTTTAAAGCCGGCACGGCGGATCATGTTCATAAGGGCTGTAGGGGTTGGCAAAAACCAGACGCCAGAAGCGCCCGCGTATTTGCCAGAGGGGAAAAGACAGACCGAATCAGGCTCCCCTGCAAGATCTGCACGGCGATCTTCCGTCAGCTTCATTCGGGTGCTGAACTCTAAAAACTCATCGCGCACCATGCCCGCGGGCGGAATTCCCATGGACTCAACAACCAGTTGACCACCGGCTTTCATCGCCTTTTTTGCGGTGCGCAGTATTGAGATGGGGTCCGTGTGGTGATAAAGGATTCCCATGCAGAGGACTACGTCAAATTGTCCCTCGTAGCGATCCAGAGCCGTATATCCTTCACGGAGATATTCCAGCGGCAAATCCTCTTCACAGAAGGCCTGGAGGAATTGAAAAGTTCTATGCATATGGGGAACGGGATCCAGTCCCACTACCCGGCCAATTTTTTGAGAGGCCATGCGAAACATGTAGTAACCGTTGTTGGCACCGATGTCCGCCACCAGTTTGCCTTCCAGCGGGTCAATGTAGCGCATGACACGGTCCCACTTCATCTCGCTCTTCCAGCCAGCATCGATTCTATGACCGAATAGCTCAAGAGGTCCCTTTCTCCAGGGGATGAACTCCTGGATATAGCCTAGAAGCTTTGTATGTTCTTCCCGGGAGAGTTCTTCATGAAGACCTATTTTTACCGCGTCGCCGGAAAAATCCAGACTGCGGGTTTTGTGGTTAGAGGCAAAATCAATAGCCTCTAACCATGACTCTTTTTCTTTCACAGATGCTTTCATAGCTTTACAATCATTCCCCGTTGTTCTTCCGATTCTCCGGGGAGCCCTTGCACCAGACCCACACCCGATCATTCCTCTTCCCTCAGAAATGCGTCACCCCTTTCCAGAGCAACCACATTCTTCTCTATAGAACGTGCCCTTCCAGTTACACCGGTTCCACCATCGTCAGATCCAGGGCCGTTTTTCGTGAATGACCTTCACTGCAGATGAGGTCGGTCATCTTTCACAACCAGCGAGTAGTCCTTTGCGGGATCGTAATCTCCTTTCAAGATCGCCCGGCTCAACAGATTACCCACTTCACGCTGGATCAGTCGTTTGAGAGGCCGCGCTCCAAACTGAGGATCATATCCACGACGAGTCAGCCAATCCAGAAGATCCTTGTGAATCTTTACTTTAAGCCCTTGCTCTTTGGCCCGCAAAATCACACTCTGAAGCTGAATCTTTACTATGCTATGAAGCGCTTCAGGAGTGATAGCCTGAAAATGAATGATATCATCCAGACGATTGAGCAGTTCTGGTTTGAAGTACCGGCGCACCTCCTCTTCCATCATCCGATCTCTTTCCTCTACAGCAAGAGAGGTATCCATTAAGATGGAGCTTCCGATATTGGACGTGAGAATGATGATGGTATTTTTAAAATCCACCGTACGGCCTTTGGCATCAGTGACCCTGCCTTCATCAAAAATCTGAAGAAAGATATTGAAAACATCGGGATGGGCCTTTTCCACCTCGTCAAAAAGGATTACCTGGTACGGCCTTCTGCGAACCGCTTCGGTCAACTGCCCCCCCTCATCGTAGCCTACATACCCTGGAGGCGCTCCAATGAGCCT
>JBNLFC010000546.1:0-2336 GCA_050305335.1 Leptospirales bacterium | reverse complement strand
TTCTTCACGCAGATCATGAGCAGAATTGCTCTACATCCACTGTGCGCCTGGTTGGTTCCAGTCGGGCTAATGTCTTTGCTACGATTTCCAGTGGCGTCAATGCACTCTGGGGACCTCTCCATGGTGGTGCAAACCAGCAGGTGATTGAGATGCTGGATATGATTCACAAAGATGGCGGAGATGTGAAGAAGTTTGTAGATATGGCTCGAAATAAAGATTCGGGATTTAGACTCATGGGATTCGGCCACAGGGTTTACAAGAATTTCGATCCCCGGGCCACCATCATTAAAAAGACGGCAGATGAAGTATTGGACAAGCTGGGCATCCATGAACCCCAGCTGGAGATCGCCAAAAAACTGGAAGAGGCTGCGTTAACTGATCCATATTTTATTGAAAAGAAGCTCTATCCCAATGTGGACTTTTACTCAGGAATCATCTACCGTGCTATTGGAATTCCCACTGAGATGTTTACCGTCATGTTTGCCATGGGTCGGATGCCGGGATGGATCGCTCAATGGAAGGAGATGATTGAAGATCCTCACACGAAAATCGGGCGGCCAAGGCAACTTTTTATGGGGAAAACGAAAAGGGACTATGTGGAGCTTGCGAAAAGGTGACAGCCCCATTCAGCAGCTTCTCTTTTCAGTGCACAGGCCTGTATCAGCCTGTGCATCTCTCAACTGATTTGCAGGTTGGCCTATCTTATACGCTTTTCAGTTGAGGGGTCTTTCTTTGTACCGTCCGCATTCTCGTCCAGTCGTCTCCGACATTCAATGGGCGAAACATTCATCTCCTCCATAAACACCCTGTTAAACGCTGAACGGGAGTTGAATCCGCATGCCAGCGCAATGTCCAGTAGATTTTTTTCTCTGTCCCTTTTCATAATTTCGCAGGCCTCGCGAATTCTATAGCGATTGATGAATTTCTTAAATCCGATTTGCATTTCTTTATTAAGAAACTCAGAGAGCTGATGTGAAGTTATGCCTAGATGAGAGGCGTACGAATGGAGCGTAATATCTTCCACTAAGTATAGTTTTTCGACCTTAATTGAATGCTCAATCTTCTTCTTTAGATCATGGGAATCAATTCCCCCCAGATAGCTTCTACGAGCCTTGTCCATTGCCCTGTTCTTGAAAAAAATATGAAGATCTTTGTAAGATTCTTCGAATAGAAAAATTATGGCAAGGTTAAAAAGCGTAAGTGCAAGGGGGATGATGCTATTGAAAAGTTCGAGGGAGTATTTTCCCAGGACAAAAGTCAGGCCCACAAGAATTCCCACAATGGAAAGCAGGTCATAGAGAAAAAGAGAACCTGTTTTAATTTTAAAATATCTCTTTTTCATTAAAGTGAAAAGGTAGATCGATATTGTGGAGTCAGAAATCGACATCAGAATGGGAAGCGAGGAGGCGTAAAGAATCTCCAGGTGGGAAAGTCCTGCTACATGGGTTGGCTCTCCACTCAACACGTCTTGCAGGCGGTATATGAAATTGAAGATAATGAGTTTTTTTTCGCTCTCATAGAAATGGAGCGGCAGATAGAGCAGTGTCATAATGGCAGCCAGAAGGAAGTGCGCTACTGTGGATTTGCGGGATCGGGGGAGTTCCGAGTTCGTGCGGAAATGAAGGTAAATCAGAGGCCCGAACAGAGGGGCAATGGATCCAAGAACAGGCAATAAGTGGACAATAGTACGTCCCAGATGTGCAATAATAAAACCATTCACCGAAAAGCCGAAGGACAAAAGCAGCCAGAAAGCGATCATATAATAGGCCTTTTTCGGACCCGTCCAGATCAGCTTTAATCCTATAAACAGAGTAAATCCGGCAGCAGCCTGTGTGATGACAAATCCCGCAATATTTTCCAGCTCTTCCTCCTCGGTACAGATCGAACTATTTCCTGTTCTCTTTCCCTCAGAAGTCTGGCAAAGACCCTGCGGTCAATTTTTTTTATTCTGGAGTTCCAGGTTTATAACATAGGACGACAGAAGTTCTGTCCGAGTGCTATAATCGCACTGTTTCCGAAAATAGCGTGGTGAGTTGGATCGACCGTCCGGCATCTTTGAGATTATACCACAGCACAATGTCCTCATGAGGTAGGGTTTTATATGAAAAAAGCGATAGGCATTTCCGGTACTATTCTGGCGACCTTTTTATTTTTTACTACTGGCTGTAGTTCCCGGAGCAGCGGAGGTAGCTCTCTCGGGCTACTTGGTCTGCTGGCACTTCTTTCGGGCAACTCCCCGGGCTCTCCAGCACAGCCAGGACCGCCGGCAGTGAGCTACTATATCTCCTCTTATTCTTTTGTGAGATACTCTTCTATTACACCGCTCTCACCACAGG
>JBNLFC010000545.1:0-2343 GCA_050305335.1 Leptospirales bacterium | reverse complement strand
CTGGACCAATGCTCTGACGGAGTATTTCAACTACAAAAATGGAGCCTCCCTCTCATGCGTTTACACAAGTGATTCAGGCTTTGTGAATTGTATACGAGACTCCCGTGATGGTGCCTATGGAGCCTCCTTCAATGCAACAGCAGGGAGCTTTGACAATCCCTATGTGAATTCCAGTGCAGGTGGTTTTCGCCTGCCAACCGTGAATGAATGGGTCCTTGCTGCCCGTTTTGTTGCGGATTTCAATAATGATGGCGACATAGCGGACTCCGGAGAATATTACCCGGGCAGCTATGCAAGTGGAGCAGATGCGTCCTATAATGTCAGCTCAGGGGCGTCGGATTATGATGGGGATGGAGATATTCAATATTCCATTGATGTGAGCTGGTTGAATACGAACAGCGGCGCCATGACCCATGAAGTTAAAACCCGCGCGCCTAATGCTCTCGGGTTGTATGATATGAGCGGGAATTCGTATGAGTGGTTGTTTGATCTGGGAAGTGTTTCTCAGGCACGGGAGTTGAGGAGTGGAAGCTGGTGGGATCCAGACAATCATCTACAGATCAGTAATTTGCTTAACCATTATCCATACAGGGAGTTTGGCAGCCTGAGTTTTCGAATTGCAAAGAATGCTGAATGATACAGCACGATCAACCTGTGTAGACAGCCGGTGGATGCGCAAGCAACCACTGGCGGAAATGAAAAACGGATGCGGGATCCCCCAGGAATTCGGATAAGTCCGTGTGGAAGCTCCTCCCCGGGAATATTTTCCTGGCTCGCTAATTACTGCCGGTCAGGAATCATTCACAAGCCGCTTCAGTTCAGCTTCGTTCAGAATGCGTATGCGGCTTCCCTGAAACTCGATCCAGCCTCTTGCTTTGAAGTCTGAGAGTGTGCGAATGACGGATTCGGTGGTCGTTCCAATGAGAGTGGCAACGGTCTCTCTTGTCAGGGGAAATTCTACTTCAATGACACCATCCACACTCCTGCGTCCGTTGCCATTTTCACCGTGAGGTGTATGACTATGGGTGATGGCGCGATGTTCTTGAGCCATCTCTTCCAGATGATTGTAGTCGCTTTTGAGCCCCAGAAGAAAGTCAGCCAGACGTTCGATGGTTTTGCGTGCCCCCAGGTTGTAGCTCTGTCTTTCCGACTCAATCCACCCATTGGCCACGTCTGCCAGAAGGGTCTGGGTGAAAGAGGGGAAGTTGTGAATCAACGTCAGAAGTACTGAACTCTCAATCCGACAGAGGTGGACTGAACCGATGGCTCTGGCATTGTGCTGATATGGAACCTGCGCAATGACGTCGCGATACCCCATCCAGCTGCCGGGCCCTACAATGGCGAAGGATTGCTCTCTGCCTCCGCTGCTTCGAAAAAGCTGCACACTCCCCCTTGCCACACAATAGAAATAACGTGCCTCCTCTCCCATTCGAAACACAAAATCTCCCCTGGTGTAGTGCAGAGTAGACTTTTGATGGGAGTGAGCTTCCAGGTCTTTGATGGGCACAGCGTGAAATGGACATTTCGCTAGTACCGAACACTCCTGGCAGAATATGGTCTCAGTCTGATGCATTTTGTCCTACCCGTACTAATGTAGTGGAGAGCGAGTAAAGTGGCAATGATATGATCAAAATCAGATAAGGTTGTCACACATTTTATCGAAATTTTCTCTGGTTATTTATGGATCTGCGCGAATTCTCAGTAGAATATGCTCACGGTACGCTCACCATGGACGGTGTAGAGCTGAAGACTCTGGCCCGTGAATATTCAACTCCCCTCTATATATATTCGGAAAAAAGCATCCGACGACGCCTTCGTTCGTATCGGGAAGCCCTGAAAAGTCGGCCCGGTCAGATTTCTTATGCCATGAAGGCTAATTCCAATCAAACCATTCTTCGGATCGTAGCATCGGAGGGGTGCGGGGTGGATATAGTATCCGGCGGTGAACTGGAGCGTGCGCTTGCGGCAGGCATTCCGGCACATCTCATTGTCTATTCCGGTGTAGGGAAGAAGCGTTCGGAGATGGAGCAGGCCCTGAAACACTCCATTGGGCTTTTCAATGTAGAGTCGGAAGAGGAGCTGGAACTTCTCAATGACGTTGCAATCTCCTTGAATAGGAAAGCTCCCGTCAGTTTAAGGGTCAATCCCGATGTAGATGCTGCGACTCACCCCTACATCTCCACAGGTTTAAAAGAGAACAAGTTTGGGATTCCTGATGAGCGAGTGTTGGCGGTTTACGAGAGAGCTTCTCAGATGGCCGGGATCGAAGTAGTGGGGATCGCCTGCCACATTGGATCCCAGATTACCTCCCTGGATGTATACGAGGAGGCGCTGGGAAAGGTC
>JBNLFC010000544.1:0-2360 GCA_050305335.1 Leptospirales bacterium | reverse complement strand
TTACAACTTAAAAAACTCAACGGCCTTCTGTAGCGCCAGAACCTTCTCTGCAACCCGTTCCGATGAATCCAGCAGTCCTTCACTGGAGGTGGAGCTGTCCTGGGCAGCATCATTGATAATTTGGGTAGACTTCGCGATCTCTTCAATAGCCCGCTTCTGCTCATCCATAGAGGCCATAATCTCATCCGATCGCTTTAGAAAATGGTGAGCATCCTCCTTCAGTACGTTGTTGATTTCAAGATCCTTTCTTGTGAGCTTTCCGACCTCGTCCACAGTGATGCCGAAAGAACGGAGTCCTTCGAAAATCTCTTCAATAGTACCGATTGCTTCGTCCAGAGACCTGTGGGAATTCTCTATACTTTCATACGTTATTCGCATTATATTGGAAATGTTTTTTGCGTTTTCACCTGCCTGCTCTGCCAGTCTACCAATCTCATCGGCCACCACAGCAAATCCCCGCCCGGAGTCTCCAGCTCTGGCTGCTTCAATGCTGGCGTTCAGACTCAATAGATTGGTCTTATCCGAAATATCATTTATACTCCCGGTATAAGTAATCATATCGCCAGCATCCTTGGTGGCGTTTCTCATCAGTTCCATGGTGGTGTCAATTTTGGTCCGGACTTTCTCAATGCTCCCATCTAGCTTTGATTTTACCTCCATGGCATTCTTCATCTGAGTTTCCTCCGCCATTACAATGTCATAGAGACCGCCAAGGTTGTGGATGAGGTTTTTTGTGCGATTGTGCTGATGCTCGATTGTATCAAATATGTTTTCGTTGCCGGCTGAGATCTCCTCCAGAGTGGAACTCACTTCCTCCACAGTGGCAGCCGTAGTCTGACTTCGCGTGGAAAAATCTTCCGCCGTATTGGCAAGGGCCATAGCCGAATTTGCCATTTCATTCATCATCTCCATCACAATTGCAATGGTCTCCCGGAGTTTCACCGTAAGGTGATTCATGTCCATACTTATAACACCGATCTCATCCGAAGATATCATGGGTACCATGATATCCTGAATATTTCCCTCAGCGATTCGATTCACCGAATCCCCCACTCTCCTTATAGTAAGCCTGAGGGATCTGGCAAAGAAGTAGCCAGCCGACATTGTGGTTGCCAGGAGTAGAACGGTTATGATTCCAATATGGATCTCAATTCCTGCGGATTCCATCAAACCAAAACGCATCTCGATCAAAAAAGTGCCGAAGATGACGATGGGCACTAAGATTACGGAAAGCAGAGAGCTATTGATCTTCATGAAAATGCTAATCGGTTGAAACTCGCTCCCGGAAAGAGTGACTCTGGCGAGCTTCGGGTTGTCGAGGTATTCCGCCATAGAGACTTCAGTCTGAAACATAAAAAAAACCATGTTTACCGGCACTGCCATCACCATTGCCAGAAGCATTACCACCAGCTGTGACCAGGATAGGATTCCAAAAAAGGCCAGACACGCGATCGCTGCACCAACACCGGCGGGATAGCGAACCAGCGCAGATAGAGACTCATACCTTGGGTGCAACAGAAAAGTTTTCTTAATGCTCATATAGTCGTTGTCCGAGAGCTCTCTGTCAGCCCCCAGCAGGGCAAAGGCACGCTTCAAACGCATCCACCGAAAAAAAAGAGATGGAAAAAGTGCAGTAAGGGATCCTATTACGGCTGCTATGAGAAACTGAATGATCGTATTGAGGTAACCTCCCGCTACAATGGCAAAATATGCAAGAAGGGTGACCGGAAGAGCATAGGCATACACTTCCAGATTGAGTGAAAGTTTTGTTATGGGAAATCGTGTTTTCATGCTAGTTCTCCCATTGAGACAGAGTCTAATTTTTCGGAAACGGCGAAGCGCTTGTAGCGGCGGAGCTCCGCCACGATCCAACCGATGAGTCACTGGATGATAGACCCGGATGATTTAAAAGTAAGAGCCAGCCATTTAACTTGCTTTTCGGGGCCTTTGATGCAATTGGTATCCGGTGTCCCGATGGATTCGTCAATTCATTTTGCTCTGGCAGTTTTTTTGATTCAGCAGTCGAGGCACGTAGCATTCACGGAAGTAGTCAGCCAGGCGATAAGAGGCAGAATTCCAGCCTGGCAGAGCATGCCAGAGCGCAAGTATTACGGAAAAAAAATACAGACATCTACGGTATGTCCGATCTTAGCAATAGAAGTATTATACTCCTTTCTCAGCACACGAAAGGTAAAAACTCCACTTTCCCACCACTTCTATCGTTAAGCGATAAATACAGGAGCCGGGAGACAAAGATCAGGCATACATAATCAAATAATACAACAATAAAACAAACAATTTCAATTATTTTTTAATACCAATTCAAGCAGAGGATTAAACAAAAGGAGAAATCATCAACA
>JBNLFC010000543.1:0-2366 GCA_050305335.1 Leptospirales bacterium | reverse complement strand
AGGTGTTTCCCTTGTATTTCATCTTTTGAAAGACCGACGAGCTGAGAAACTGAAAGAGGCGGAAAATCGAAGGATACTCTCAACTGTATTTCATGCCAGCCCGGCAGCCATGTCGCATATACGAAGAAAAGATGGTATGATTCTGGATGTGAACCATGCATTTCTACGTCTTCACCGATTGCAAAGGGAAAATACGGTCGGGAAAACCACCAATCAATTGAATCTCTGGGCCAATCGTAGGGAGAAAGTCGCTATGTTACGGCAGCTGGAAACTGCCGGGCGCTCTCATAATCTTGAGTCACGCCTCCATTTGCCCGATGGGAGTGAGATAACGGTCCTTTTTTCCGCCGAGACGCTGGAAGCGGACGGGGAGCGTTCGTTACTTACCATTGAAACTGATATCACCACGCAGAAGGAGATGGAGAGGGCGCTACAGAAACAGCAGGAGCTATTGAACAAGGCGGTGCTGGAAAAAACCGAAGCGCTTCGAGAGGCACTGGATTTGAGTAATCGACTCGCCCGGCGCTACCGGGCGATATTTACCGGGTCCAGAGTTCCTATGTTGATGATCGATCCGTTTAATGGAGCCATTGTGGAAGCCAACGACGCCGCAGTGGGGTTTTACGGTTTTTCCCGGGAGAAGTTGCTCTCCATGAAAATCGATCAGATCAATACACTCTCTCCGCAACAGGTTGCAGTGGAAATGACGCTGGCGGCTTCTGAGGGGCGTCATCTTTTTTTCTTCCAGCATCGACTTGCCGACGGATCATTACGTTATGTGGAAGTTCACTCCGGGCCACTGGAAATTGATGGGAAACGATTGCTCTACTCTATTGTGCATGATATCACCGAAAGAAGAAAGGCTGAGGCGGATCTGGAATCTCTCAATCGCGATTTTGTGATTTTTTTAGAAAACACTTCGGACTTTGTTTATTTTAAAGATATTAATAGTAGATTTCGTTTTTGCAGTCAGACACTCGCGAACATTACCGGTAATAAAAGCTGGCGGGATCTCACAGGGAAGCATTCCAGAGAGGTGTTTCCCCCCTTTACAGCCGAAATATATACTCAAGAGGAGATCCCCGTTTTGCAAGATGGGGTGCCTTTGTTGAATAAAATCGACCCCTACTTCTCCGCCACCGGTGAAATGCGCTGGGTCAATACAAACAAGTGGCCGGTTTTTGCCGAAGATGGCCATACGGTAGTAGGTCTTTTTGGTATCAGCAGGGATGTGACCGAGGAGCATCAGCAGAAAGAGAGCCTGAAAATTGCAGCCAGTGTCTTCAGTAATGCCGTGGAAGCAATTCTGATTACCGACGAGAAAGGAAGAATTTTAAGTTCAAATCAAGCGTTTAGCGATATTACAGGATATTCATCTGAAGAGGTTACGGGAAAGAGCCCCGGGTTGTTGAGATCGAGAAAGCATGACGTACGTTTTTACCACGATCTTCGGGAAAAACTTGAAACCCATGGATACTGGCAGGGTGAATTCTGGAGTCGAAAAAAAGATGGTACTCTTTTTGCCTCTAGAGGTGCTATCTCCGCAGTCCGAGACGACGATGGCAAGGCCCATCGCTTCATTGGAATATTTCATGACATTACCGAGTCACTGCGTTACCGGGAAAAAGTGGAACACATGGCTTTCCACGATGTTCTTACGGGTCTTGCCAATAGAGCTTTGTTGCAGGATCGTCTGGACTTCTCCCTTGCCAGGGTTGAGAGTCTGAACAAAAGGCTGGCCCTGTGTTATCTGGATCTGGATGGATTTAAACAGGTAAACGATCGGTACGGACATAAAACCGGTGACCTTATTTTGACCGAAATCGTTCAACGTATTAAAGACTGTATCAGGGAGGATGACCTTCTGGCCAGAGTGGGCGGAGATGAGTTTGTGATACTGCTCGGAGAAATAAGTCATGGAAATGAGTGGCAAACTGTTATGGAAAGGGTGTTAGAGAGGGTCTCACTTCCTTTATCTGTGGCAGGCAGTTCTACCATTCAAGTATCGGTAAGCATAGGTGTAGTCTTTTATCCAGAAGATGGTGCTGATGGAGATCAGCTTCTTCGCAATGCCGATGCAGCTATGTATCGAGCAAAAATAAGCGGGAAAAATCGTTTCTGTCTTTTTGGCCAGGGTGAAGGATAGATCCATGCCAGTTGTCTTTACTTTTTGATTGGCTTTAGAAGGCTTCAGTATATATTTTGAAAGGGAGCGGAGTCTAATTTCTGTAAGCGAAAGTTCAATCGGACAGAAGTCCGATGCTCACACGACGCAAAAGGGGGGGATTGTGATGCAAGTCAACATGGGATTGGTGGATCGACTGGTGAGAGGTGCAATTGCAGTGGCAATTGCCATTCTTTACATC
>JBNLFC010000542.1:0-2367 GCA_050305335.1 Leptospirales bacterium | reverse complement strand
GCTTGACAACGGAAAGAAGAATGAACCTATTCCAAGCAATAACGCGATGAAAATATTTTTGATAATCTTCCTCATAGAATCGCTCCTTATTAAATGCACAAGCCGTAGCAACCGAAAAATTTCATACAGTCAAATGGCCTTACCAGGGCCCATTAGCTTTCGCTGAGAAAAGCCAACACAGGCTTTTCGTAAAAGCAGCGTCGAATAGTGGAACAGAATGAAAAAAATGCGGATTAAATACGTTTTGATTTTCTTGCATTTGCGTAGATTATACTGCTTATCGTTATGCTTTTCATAAGCTTTTGAATTTCCCGGGAACATGTCACTTTTTTTCCGCCGCCCAGATTAATCACTCCTCAAAAAAATTGGAAATACCTGAAACCTGATGCGTCAGAAAAGATAACCGAGAGAAACGAAAAATAGAAGCGACTGTCATCATCGTTGCCATCGCCTCCATCAAATCGCATAAAACTGCTTGGATATAAGATAGATATGGGCTAACTTGCCTATTTACCAATATTGAGTGGTTCCAACATCACATGCGTTTGCCCATCTGGAAGGATATATTTCAATGCAGAATATATGGATTAAAATTTTTTTTGTAACTTTCCCACTGCTTCTGCTTTTACCATTACTCTCTGCCGGAGTTGCCTTGGCCGGTGGATATTCCATCGCTCCTAAACCTGAATGGGTTAGCCTGATAGCACCCTCTGACTCACAATCCATAGATGATTCAAAAGCGGGCAAGAATGTGGCATACGTTCTGGTTGATTACCAATACAAGATGACAGGGAAAGAAAATGAACGCTACTATCATTACATTGATAAAGCTTTAAACATTTCTGGAGTTGAGGAGGTTTCACAACTTACGATCGATTTCGATCCCAGCTACGAAACTTTGGTCCTGCACGAAATATTACTTCATCGCAATAATGCGGTAATCAACAGAATCCCTCGTTCCAAATTAAATCTTATCCAGCGCGAGAAGGATCTTGAAGACTTGATTTATGACGGATCAAAGACACTCTCTGCAATTATTGAAGATGTAAGAGCAGGAGACAGCATAGAATACAGCTTTACCATAAAAGGAATGAATCCTGTTTTTTCCGGGCATTTTTCTTCATACTTGGACTTTGGCTGGTCGGTACCGGTGCAAAACCTTCATTATCGAGTTCTCTGGCCTGAAAACAAACCTCTTTTTCTGAAAAACCATCGAACCGGCAATCAACCGGAAAAACGAGTCTACGGCAATACTTGCGAATACGTATGGAAAGCAAGCAACATTCCAGAAATTGAAGCAGAAGATAATATGCCCGGGTGGTATTCGCCCTATCCACAAATCTACCTCAGCGACTATGCAAACTGGGGTGAGGTTATAAATTGGGCTATCCCACTCTACAGAGTAACGGAAAAAGATGCTGCTCTTCAAACGCTCGCGGACTCCATTCAAAATGAGACGAAAAACCCTGAAAAGCAAATTCTTTCAGCCTTAAAAATTGTCCAGGAACAGGTGCGTTATCTTGGTATTGAAATGGGCCCCCGCTCCCATGAACCCAGTTCTCCGGGAGTTGTCTGGCAACAACGTTTCGGCGACTGCAAAGATAAGTCGCGATTGTTCGTTGAACTATTGAAAGGCATGGGCATCAAAGCTGTGCCCGCTCTGGTAAATACCAGACAAGGAAAAGCGCTGAAAAAATGGCTGCCAACTCCGCGAGCTTTTAACCATGTAATCGCTGCAGTCTTTCTTGATGGTAAGAGATACTGGCTTGATCCAACCCGGAAATACCAGAAAGGAACGCTGGAAAACATTTATCAGCCAGACTACGGCTATGCCCTGCTCGTTATGGAAGGAACTGAAGATCTTACCGAAATGTCTCGCAATATCAGCGTTTCTCATAAAAAAATTGTGGAAGAAGTCTTCTCAGTTGCAAACGAAATTGAGAAGCCCGCTCTTTATTCGATAGCAACCCATTATCAAAATTATTATGCGGACACTATGAGGGAAGACCTGGCCCAAACAGGCGTTGATGAGCTGCAAAAGTCATATTTGAACTACACGGCCAAGTACTACCGGGATGTCGAGCTCACAGAAAAACTGGCGATATCTGATGATGCGGAAAACAACATTGTCACAACGAAAGAAAAATATACTATTCCCAGGATATGGGAAGAAAGCGAAGATAAAAAATATGTCACTCTTCATTTTGAACCGTTTCTCATAATCGATCATATCAAAGATGTTGATTCACCTATAAGAACTGTCCCATATAGCGTGTCGCATCCGGTTAGCTACAGACATACCACTAAAATCACAGGCATGGCAGACGCAGTAATTGCTAAGGAAAAGAAAGAAATAGTGGACAAGGC
>JBNLFC010000541.1:0-2370 GCA_050305335.1 Leptospirales bacterium | reverse complement strand
GGCAGCGACCAGTCCAACAACCCAGGCCGGCAGATTTGCAATTTCGGGATTGGCAAGAACCATGATATCCCGGTCAATGTAGAGCTCATTCTCATTGTCTGTTAATTCATTGCTAACCACCCTTTCGCCATATTTACCCGTATCCTCGGTAAAGGAAGGTGATCCTTTAAAGGGCGCCCCTGGTCGGTACTGGATAATTCCATCATCGTTTTTATCCTTCCACGCAACCAGTCCTGTCTTTTCCCAGTTTGAATACCAGGAGGGGGCTTCCAAAAAGGACTTTTCGTTGAGAGTGAGTATCAAGTTTGTTCTTGCGAAAGCTCCGATGGCAGGGGCCGATGTATAGAGCAACGCAATAAACAGAAGTGCCCAGCCAGCTGACTTCCTCGCATCTCTCACCTTCGGGACAGTAAAAAAGCGAACGATTACATGGGGGAGTCCCGCCGTTCCCACCATAAGGGCCATGGTGATCATGAAAACATCGATGAGGGGCTTAGAACCGCTCGTATATGCGGCAAACCCGAGTTCCCGATGAAGGTCGTCCAGGAGATCCAGCAGAAAGGTTCCAGGGGGGACTCCCGCTTGCGTAGCGATCCCATCTGTTACCGTTCCTCCCAGTCCGAGCTGGGGAATCGGATTCCCAGTAATGATCATTGAAATGAAGATTGCCGGTACGAGATAGGCGAAAATGAGTACAACATACTGAGCCACCTGAGTCCAGGTGATCCCCTTCATGCCACCAAGAACGGCATAGAAGAAGACGATGGTCATTCCGATCATCACACCTTCGTTAATCCCCACATTGAGAAATCGAGAGAAAACAACGCCTACGCCTCTCATCTGCCCTGCAACATAAGTAAAGGAGATGAAAATTTGAGCCAGAACAGCCACGACACGAGCGGTACTGGAATAGTAACGGTCTCCAACGAAGTCAGGAATCGTGAATTTCCCAAACTTTCTAAGATAGGGAGCCAGCAGTAGGGCTAAAAGGACGTATCCTCCAGTCCATCCCATGAGGTAGACGGATCCATCAAAGCCGAGAAACGAAATCAAACCGGCCATAGAGATCCATGATGCAGCACTCATCCAATCCGCAGCCGTTGCCATACCGTTTGCTACGGATGGAACACTTGAACCGGCGACATAGAAATCCTTCGTCGATGCGGCTCTTGACCAGATCGCGATTCCTATATAAATAGCGAATGTCGCTCCTACAATTAAATATGTCCAGTATAAAATTGACAAGTGAACACCTCCCTATTTTTCATCGACATCGAATTCTCGATCAAGTCTGTTCATGAGCCAAACATAAACAAAGATCAGGATCAGAAAAACGTAAATGGATCCTTGCTGTGCAAACCAGAATCCCATCTTGAAACCACCCATCTGAATCTGATTCATCTCTCCGGAAAAAATGATTCCGAAACCATAGGAAACCAGAAACCAGACAGCAAGGAGAAGCCCAACATAAGTCAGGTTTTTCCTCCAGTATAACTTCATATCAGTTTTTTTGATCATGAATACCTCCTGCTTCGGATGAATCTTCACTGGATTTTGCAAAGTCCAATGGAGAAAGAATCTTTACTTGAATCCACCGTATCCCGGCACATTTCTTTGAATGGATAAAGGACTGGCTGGCAAGCAAATTACTCATTCTTGCGACAATTTCTTTTAAATTCAGATGGATTTTGACCTTTTGAATCCCCGAATAGCATCGAAAAACCTGGATCTGGGTTTATACAGGGGATTTCATGGATTCACCTTCTCAAAAAGGAATGCAGGGGAACACTCTGCAAGAATCGAGGTGGGATGGATGTTCCCTCTGACGTACCTGGGTAGTATTCATTCACCAAACGGCATTATACCTGAGTGAAGCTAAGGAGGCTCTGAAATGTCGGTTTTCCAGATATGACGCCCTCTACATATATATTTCCCCCTCTGAGGGGAGAAGCGGATACAGAAAGGAGGTCACCATACTTTGTCTCACTCAGGAAATTGACCTGAAAAGAGCTCAATCGGTGCGTTGTGAGAAAATCCTCAGGAAAGGCATCCATGGCAAATTCTACGTACTTAACATTGTTTACATGCTGGTTGATATCAATGCAACTGTATCCTATCTTTCTTTCATACGCGATTCTGGTCTCTGATGGATTTTCAATTTTCTTTGGATTGTCTGAGAAGAGTGGCTCCTTCTGTGACACAGGGAATTCTGGAGAATCAAGGCGAACCGGTTTGCGTTTTTCGATATCCACTTCACGGCTGGCGCCTTCAAACATCTTCAATAAATGATTGCGTGTGTCCACCGCACTTTCTATATCCTTGAGTTGAAGGCATTTTCCTTTACCGAATCCATTCCGAAAAAATTCGTCT
>JBNLFC010000540.1:0-2376 GCA_050305335.1 Leptospirales bacterium | reverse complement strand
CCCGCAAATTCGTAAACTCTACAGGCCCCGAAATCCAGCTTTCGGCATTGAAGTAGACACGAATGGCAATCGTATTGGTTCCTTTCCTGAGAATTTTCCTATCCACACGATAGCTGCGAAAGTCAGCCCAGGCAGATCGCATGTTGGGCGGAAAGCGACCCGAAGATCCCACAAAGCGACCGTTGATAAAAGCCTCATCCGCATTCATGATCTCACCGATTTGAAGTAAAACGTCATCCGATGGCCTGTTTTGCAGTTTGAAGGTTCTTCGAATCCAGTAAAAACCCTCTGTCTGCTCTTTGTAAGAGGGAAAAATCAAAGCCGTATCCGAGGGCATCAGTCTGGAGGAGGGTAACTCTATGGATGGCCACTCTGAGTCATCAAAATCGGATTCGGCAAAGTCAGGGTTATCTCCCCGCATCATCTTCCAGCTGCCGGAGAGAGAGAGGGAGAAATCTTCCATGCCATCCGCCCGGACCGGGGGACAGGCAACAACCACCGCAATCAGGAAGAGTCCGAATAAGCGCTTCATTGATGGCTCCAGCTTTGGTCCGGGATTCCATGACGATTCACGGATCTATCCCTGTCTTATTTTTTCAATATCATCCAGCAAGTTTGCAATGCTCACTGCGGTGTACGGAGCAATGGAGTGAACCGCTTTGTAGACCGGTTTCACCAACAATCCTGCAAGATACCAGAAGGGAGCATACACAATGGTGATCTGCCCCTGCAAGTTGAGAGGAATATTCCCGATATGGTACTGACTGTAATCCCAGAGATGAAACCCGAGAAAAACGTTGAAAAAAAGGCCGGAGAGATACTCCGCAATGTAGATTAGAATCATGACAACAAAGGCAAAAGCAAATCGATTGCTCATCCAGATTGTTGCAGAGGAGTACTTAGCCTGAAGATAAAAGAGTATTCTCAAGCCCACGGTGAGGCTGATTCCCACAGTCCATTGCCACATGGTGGTATGGCCCTGTAGAGACCAGAAAGGAACAGAGGCCATGATATATCGGTCGCCCAGCGAAAGTCGTTCTACGGTAGCTGTGACCCAGACCTCAGTTATTGTGGATAGCAACATCCAGACGAAAACTTCGGCTGCAAAGTTGCCAAGATTTTTTTTCCATGATTGCACTGTTCGAATCCCCCCAATGGGTGAGACGTATTCAGCTAATTTTTAGCAGGGGAGTCAAACAAAAAAAAGTTGCAATTCACCACCTGGCCATATGATCCTCAGCCCAACCGCGGCCGTCAACGATCTCATATGTGTTTTTGCCGGCACGGACCACTCCCTCAAAATGGCCCAGCATTTGATGAACCGTTGAGGCAATAATGCCCACATTGCTGCGGGCTTTACGATGATAATCGGGTATCAGTTTCAAATCCACAGCATCGCTACCAACGGAGCGTATGTGCCAGGGCTGCATGAAATCCCCTCTTTCAAACTCAAATGCGATATCCTCTGGCAGTTTGAAAATTTCTTTATCAACAAGAATTGCGTTTTCGTTGGTTCCAGTATTGTCTGTCCAGCCACCGCCCAGGTTGATCCCGATGATTTTTTTATTCCTCCGGAAGGCCATGCTGGCCCAGTTCCAGCGAGAA
Organism: Leptospirales bacterium; assembly: GCA_050305335.1. Classification (GTDB taxonomy): domain Bacteria; phylum Spirochaetota; class Leptospiria; order Leptospirales; family Leptonemataceae; genus JBNLFC01. Next base: position 771 of record JBNLFC010000540.1, on the reverse strand, counting down.
GAGTAGGGCCAGACTCCCCGGCCAAAATCCAGAACAGCAAAGGCGGTGTGGGGAGAAAATGTATGATGCAGATCGCCAGCCTGGATGGAACCCTGGGCGGGTATGCCAAAAAGTTTGTGAGTAAACTGAAAGCGGTTGCGTGAGAAGGGAACCACCACATTTAAACTCTCCTGACCAGGATCTACAAGCACATCCAGATCTGCATTGATCAAATTTCCGGAAGAACGGGAAAACTGGGCCTGTATACGATACCCCCTGCCGGTGGGAGAAAACTCCAGCAGCGCCCCCTGACGCTTGAACCTGGCAGGCGAGCTGGCAAAGGGGCCAAGAAATGTGCCCGCACCAAATGGAGCGAGTATGGTCTCTTCCCCGAAGCGGTTGGATTTACGATCCCAGTAATAGGCAAAGATGACTGCAGCATAGTCCAGATCGGAGATTGTGAAAGAGGCAAGAAAATCATTGTCATAAATGGCCCAGTAGTTCCAGCGCTTTTTTCGCATCCAGTGACGTGCAAGGTTGCAATGGTGATGCGGGAAACGAGCCCATCCAATGCCTTCCAGATTCACAGAGCCATTTTTTTGACAGAGATCAATCTCACCCTTAATTTCAGTCTCTATGTTCATTGTCTGCATCACTGCTCCTCCGGTAGTCGTCACCTTGAACGAACGACTATCGAGAATGGGACGTTGCTTCCGATCCTCTGTCAAGGCAAAAAAATGACGTTGGGCGGAATAGCAAGTTGAAAACACTCAGGGCGCAGTCAGGCAGCTA
>JBNLFC010000539.1:0-2385 GCA_050305335.1 Leptospirales bacterium | reverse complement strand
ATAAAAGTGGCGAATTCCCTCTCGCTTTCGAGGCGGGAGCATAGCTTTTACGTTTGGAAAACCATCTTCATCAATAGAGGCGACAATGGAAAAGTGTGCCTCCTTAATCCAGGACTCAATCACAGATTCTGTCATACGAAACCTCGCTTCAATAGCCGAAAGTTTAAAGCAGAACCTTGATTGTGTCAATTACCCACTTTTTCGTGGGTATGATTATTCTGTATTGAATTCACCTTTTCCTGCTGGATATCACTTCCAATTTTTTGCAATATAACAATTGCCTGGAGTAGCTCTCTCCCACGCTCTGTCAGAAAGTAATCTACTTTAAGCGGATAGCCATCGTAGTTTTTTTTATCCACAAGCTGGAACTCTATAAGCTCCTTCAGCTGTTCCAGCAGCATCTTTTGTGTGACTCCATGGATACTCCGCTGAAGGGAGGAAAGGGATTGTGTCTCGCGTAGATTCCATACAATCAATGGTTTCCATTTCCCGCGAATGACATCATGAGCAATTTCCAGTGGGCAGGTAAACTCTTCCCGGATCTTCATAATCCAATTTGGCTCTCAAGATGCGCTCTCTGTCACTCCATTTTCTCAATGCGTGCCCTGCACCGTAAACCTTCCTGGGAAACGCCATGGGCAGATGTTATCATCTCTTTTCCTCCATAAGTCCAACAAGGTTTCCATCCGGATCACGCAAGAATCCGGTCCACAACTCATGGTCTTCCATTTTCGCGGCCAGTTGCGGAGGGCGCTCGTCTGTAGCCCCCCGCTGGATGAAGGAGGAATAGACTGAAGCAATGTCCGAAACGGCGAAATAGAGAATCGAGTTTTTGCCAACCTCTCCGGAACCCTGGGGGGTGCTCAGCATCAATCGAATCCCTGCCGCATCAAGAAATGCCAGGTTTGGTCCTGCATTGAAGAGAAACCTGAGACCGAGTACATCACGATAGAAACTCAGCGCCAGATCAACGTCACTCACCGTGATTGCTATCTGCCTGATGGTTGACAATTTTGGTGTTATCTCCATGATTGAGCTCCTTCATTACACATCTTTCGCCTGTCTACAATCGTTATCTGCTTGCTGGCGTACACTGAGTTCGGGTGAGAAAAAAAATCCGAGATGCTCTTTTGAGCTTCAGTCAGCTTATGTGATTAATGCATAATAAAAATAAAACGGCACAAACCATCCAACTATTGGAATGAAAAAAATGAACCCTGTTGGTCCGGTTTACGCAAAAAGTTAAGCTGGGACGGAAGCAATGTGTGATAAGAAATGCTTTCAGCGATCCAGACCCATACAGCATCGGATACGTACACTGGATGATAAATCCCTCGTTCGGAAAAAGAATGCGAAAGACGATCACAGCATACTCGAAACTGAGTTGAGAAGTTTAGGTTAAAAACCGTGCCCGGAGCAGCAACTCAGAGTGTGTCCACGCCCCTGCACAGGACTCGTCTCAGTCTTGATTATCATCATCAGAAGGGGGAGTCTCTTTCTTTTTCTTCCGACTCTTTTTGCGCGATGCGAAATCTACCTCAATTACGGTGGAGCCGGTTGGTTCAGCTTTGCCTGGTGTGGCAGTGCTCTTTTGATCTTTTTCGGGCATCAACTTTTCCTCTTCGGCAGCATCGGGAACCAGCGATGGTCGCGAAGTGCCGGCGCTCATCTCACCCTTGAATGTGATCCACTGCATCAGCACCTGACCGTTTTTGTCAAAGATTCGAAAAATGCTTTGAAATGGAATGGTAACCCGTTCCCAGTTGCTGCGGAATTGCATCTCACAATGGATGGCTGTTTCATCCCATGTCAGGTTACGGGTGCTGTAAGGACCAAATACAAGGATAATTCCTTCCGACTCCTCCTTTCCCACAAGACCCCGGCTGCCGATGAAAAGAGAGGGATCTGGCATACAGTGTATATAGAATGTATCACTGAGCCGGAACATGACATCCAGTATTGCTTTTTTCAGCTCAATATTATATCGGCGCATTTCATCCGAATTTTGTTCACCCGAATCCATATCGTTACACTCAGCCAGCACCCCCTACCCTTGCATCCTTTTTTTTAACCCATAGCAAAGTCGCGCAAGTAAATCAGGTTCAAGTTTCTTTCCCGGTCGCCTTTCCGGTGGGAGTAGTAAAAACTGTTATCCAGGTAGGTGCAGCGATCAAAGTCACCATGGCTCTGAATGCCACCTGTATATGCTCGATCCGGGTGAGAGCCGGGATAATTGTGAATCCGAAGTCCTGCCTCGGCCTTGAGATTCAAAAAAGAGCGATTGTCCCTGCCCGGCTTCACCATCTGAAAGTTGCCCGCCACCTCTGGACCTACTTCATACACATCCGCACCTATGGCTGGACCGGTTCGCATAACCCAATGAAG
>JBNLFC010000538.1:0-2388 GCA_050305335.1 Leptospirales bacterium | reverse complement strand
ATGTGCTTCATACTCAATTCTTACAATCTTCCGACCATTATTGGCAATTGTTTTTTCCGTGTAGAGTGTTACACGCGTTCACTATCCATCTTTGTCATTTCCATCGGATAGCCGGGTTAGCCCTGTACGTCCCGCCGCCCACCTGGCACAAAAATTGCGAATTCCAGGACTGCCATGGATGAAACGGCGTACGGCTGCCCGTTCTGCATATGGTGCTGGATTTCTGGGCCGCCGGACCTTTTCAGGGTTGACCGCTGGCCAGCCAGATCTTAAAATCAAGTCGAGCTTGTTCCATTACGGAGAGCGGAGGGGCCGAAGAGCTCCATTTCTGTATGAGAGTATATCTGGATAATTGCTGTTTTAACCGCCCATTTGACGATCAGGAAAATATGCGTGTGGCTCTGGAAACTCAGGCGAAACTTTATATTCAGGATAAAATAAAGGAAGGGCAAATTCAGCTTGTCTGGTCGTATATCCTCGAATTTGAGAATGGGAACAATCCCCATTCTGAAACCAGAGCATTGATCGCCGATTGGAAACGGCTTGCGATAGTGGATCTTGACGAATCATCCGAAATTCTTGAAAATGCTGGCGAATGTGCATTGCTCGGTCTTGACCAGTATGATGCGCTCCACGTGGCATGTGCGATGAATGCCGGTTGTGATTATATTATTACAACAGATAGAGATATTCTGAAAAAAATGTCACTCTACAAAGGTATGAAAATAGTGAATCCTATCGAATTTATTAACCTGGAGGTAGATTCATGAAATCCGAAACTGAAATAAAAACCCGTGCTTTTGAAGTCCTCTATCAGGAGCTGGGCTCACTGGACACGGAAAGATTTATCTCCATGATCAAGCGAGAAAGTTTTGATTATACTCACTGGCGAAAAAATCTACCTCGCTATGGAAGCATTGAGGAACTCAGCCGTCGTGCAATGGAAATGCGCAATCAAAAGGACTGAACTTAAAACACCGGCAAAGCCGCCCACCTGGCACAAAAATTGCGAATTCCGCGACTTACCCGGGTCCAGAAGGCCGAAGAGCTCCATTTCTGTATGAGAGTATATCTGGATAATTGCTGTTTTAACCGCCCATTTGACTCGTTAAGCTCTGAAATTGTGCGCATGGAAGCGGAGGAAAAACTATCCATTCAGGCGCTCATTCTTATTGAGAAACTGGAATTGGTCTGGTCATTCATTTTAGATCTGGCAAATGTCGCAAATCCTTACGAACCGATTCGCAATGAGATTGCTACCTGGAAAAAAAAGGCTGTAAATATTATCCATACTGATTCGGCAGATGTGGAACTGGCTGAATCTCTTTCCCGAAAGGGGGTGAAAGGAAAGGATGCTGTTCATCTGGCATGCGCCGTTACCGCAGGCGTTGATTACTTTATTACTACAGATCGCAAATTGATTCGAAGGGGGAATTCACTCATTGAGGAAATGGCTATTGTAAATCCAATCGATTTTCTTACGATTGTGGAGGGTATGCATGAGGAATGAAAGTACCATTAGAGCTGAGGGGATGGCCGCTCTGAAAGAAAAACTCGATCCTGTAGAAGTAGAAAAATTTCTGCTTATGATCAAAAGAGACAATTTCGATTACACTGAATGGCAGAAAAAGCTCTGGCTTGATAAGAGTGTTTCGGAGATTTTTGAATTGGGTAGAGAGATGGAAAAAGAAAAGTAGCCAATGTTTGTTCTTATTTGTAAACGTATGAAAATAGTGAATCCTATCGAATTTATTCACCTGGGGCTATATTCATGAAATCCGAAACACCCGTGCTTTTGAAATCTAGACGAATCCGTTCTATCACTGTCAAATAGGGTTCAAGTCCTCTTCTGGGCACACTGTTAGACAGAGTTGAACTCCCTTGCATCCCCGAGGTGCAGGGGCCTTCCAGTAAATCCGCATTCCCTTCGTAAATCGCCTCTGCCATTTCATCCCGCATCAGCATACTGTACGGCCTTTTCCATTCCAGACGTAAGTTGCCTTCGTTATCCAGAGTCGCGCCGTACAGCATTGTCTTTAGTGTATGCATTCTCCGGGCGGGCTCTTTCTCAGATAAGAAGCGGGCGGGCAGCTCTTTGATCAGTTCAATTCCTTCCAGGATCCATTTTGTCACAACGTTTTCGTCCATTTCCAGAGTATTCCTCTGGCGTTGTAAGAGTTTGATCTGTTCGTCATACTGGCGCCGCTTTTCCACCAGTTCTAACTTGTCGATCGTCTCTTCGGTGAAAAGGTCATACAGGCGTAGCTTCTTATCGTTTAACTCTGTGATCCGGCCCGAGAGAGTGGCAATCTCCTGCTTCTGTTTTGCCTGGTGCCGCCGCAGGGGAAGAGCAAAAAGCTCTTTTAAATTATCCCGGAAAGAGTTAGA
>JBNLFC010000537.1:0-2388 GCA_050305335.1 Leptospirales bacterium | reverse complement strand
CCTGATTTATTTCCTGTCATCGTTTTTAAAATGGTGAACCTTTCCATAAAGAAAGGAAATTCACCCCTGAGCCCCTTTGCCTATGTTTCATTCGGTATCATTCAAGGATCCGGTCTGGGGGATTTTCAGGCTGGATACAAATTTGGAAAACTTGCACTGAATCTGATTCCGCTTCTGGGCATGGCGGCAAAACCCATTGAGTGCAGAACGACTTTCATGTTTCAGACAATGATCAACCACTGGAAGCGTCATGCGAAACGAGGGAAAGTGTTGTATGAACGTGCTTACAACGCCGGACTGGAATCAGGAGATCTACAGTATGGTTCTTATTCTTTGAATAATATCTTCTTCCAGGGCCTTATGATGCGCGAAAACCTGGAAAGCCTTGCCGGGCAATTTTCTGCCCGGCATCCAGCCATTGCCGCACTCCAGCAATACAACGCCTACCAGCTTTTCCAGTTAAACGAGCAATCAGTGATCAACTGCAGAGGCAGAGCAGAAGATAATGTTAGACTTATCGGAAAGTATTTCGATGAAACGAAAGTCCTTCCCGAATGGACCGCCGCTCACAATGCCAATGCGCTATATGATTTTTACACTTCCAAAAGCAGGCTGGAATATCTTTTCGGAGACAAACGTAAAGCCTACGATTACGCTCTTCTGGCAGGTCCAATGGAAAGAGCGATGTTCGGGATGATGTTTGTTCCCGAAAACCTTTTTTTCGCATCTCTTGCTGGTGCAGCCATCTATCCCACAGCAAAGAAGCGTGAGCGTCGCCAGCTCCGTCGGCGCATTGAACAAAATAGTCGCAGGTTTGAGAAATGGTCGAAAAACTGCCGCGCCAACTATAGTCATAAATATTACATCGTTAGAGGTCTCCTGGATTGGATCAAGAATAACCCAACGAAAGCGCTTTCCAGCTTCAAACTGGCTGCCGGTTTTGCCGGGAAGTATGGATATCTGCTCGAAGAAGCTATCGCTCACGAGCTGTCCGCCGCTATATGGGAAATGAAAGGAGAGAATCTCTACAAACACTCTCATCTGGTTCGAGCCATTCATGCATATAAAAAGTGGGGATGTACCCCAAAAGTGAGCGAACTGTTGTCTCGACTGCCTGAAACGCTAAAGAGTCCCAATGGTCAAAACGTCGATAAGATACTGGAAGAAAGTAGCAGCACTACTCCCGGACCAGGCAGCCAGAGTTCTGGAAATTATTTAGATGTGCTCACCGTGTTAAAGTCATCTCAAGCCATATCCAGCGAGATCCAGCTTGGCAAATTGCTGGAGACAATGATGACGATTCTTCTGGAGAATGCCGGAGCTGAAAAAGGCTCTTTCATTCTGCTGAAAAAAGGCCAATGGTTCGTAGAAGCAGAGCAAGATGCAAACAATGCAACCCTTGAGGTAAGACAGGAAAAACCTCTGGAAAAGGCCACGGGAATCGGTGGCAACGTTGTCAACTACGTGATACGTACAAAAACTGTGGTATTGCTGGATGATGCATACAAACGCGGTATGTTTGTGAATGACCCCTATGTAAAAACCAACCGCACCAGATCTCTACTCTGTTATCCCATCCTCCATCATGGCGAAGTCTTTGCCGTGGTTTATCTGGAAAACAATCTTACGACCAATGCATTTACACCGGAACGAATAGAGTTGTTGCAAGTGCTATCGTCCCAGATCGCAATCAGCATCGAAAACTCTCTTCTCTACGCAAGCCTGGAAGAAAATATGCAGCAGACCGGGTTGTTAAATCAAAAACTGAAGCAAGAGATCGAAGTGCGAATCGGTGCGGAAAACGAACTCAAAGAGGTGAATACGGGACTGGAAAGGCGAATCGCAGAAGAGGTCAAAAAAAGTCTGGAAAAAGACAGGATCGTAAACGAAAAAATTCGCCAGGCATCCATGGGTGAACTGCTGATGGATATCGCTCACCAGTGGAGACAGCCTCTGAATATAGTAGGATTGCTGGTGCAGGATATGGAGGAGGCCGGTTACAGTGGTGAACTGAACCAGGAGTATGTTCAGGATAAAGTCAAAACCATCATGCGTGAACTGACACGCCTATCCGAAACCATTTCCACCTTTTATACGATCTACAATCCCTCCGGCACAAGAGTCGAGTTCAATCCTGGGGACAACATTCAACAGACACTATTGTCGCTTGGCGATGTGATTCAGAACAACAGGATAGTGGTGACGTTGAACCTGAAACCGGAAATCATTATACATGGAAATCCGGATAGTTTTTCTCAGATGCTTTTAAAAATTTTTACGAACTCCATCGAAGCAATAAGAAGAAATGATTCAGTCAAAAAAGAAATCCAGATCCGTCTTGGAAAAGAAGACGAGACGGGAAATTGTATTCTTACAATTTCCGATACC
>JBNLFC010000536.1:0-2389 GCA_050305335.1 Leptospirales bacterium | reverse complement strand
GTAGAAAACAGTATCAAGGATTTCACGAGATAGGCCTCCTTTTCCTCTGTCGAATTCTGCACTCTGAATTTCGCTCAATAACCAATATGCATGAAAATGGGGTTGCCCCCCCACAAGAGGAGAGGGGCCACTCAGAACGATCAGCCCCTCCCTCTCTTTCGTATCGATCATGGGAAAGTCCATCGCCTCCTTGAAAGAAACCCCTTTGCGGAGCTTTGTGATGATCTTTTTGCTTTCGCGTTTCACATCCCGTGTGAGCCCGTAGTATATTGATGGAATTTCCATGTTGACCTCTTACATGTTTGAAATCAGGGAAGCGGAACCAGATCCCTGGGAGGTGTCAGAGAATTAAGGTGATTTCCGAAATTACCTATTCTGGGGCATGGATCAGCTCCGTGTGCCATGATCTTGCCGAATCACTAATTGCTTATTTCGAATAACTCTAATCACGTTTTCCTTATATTGAATTTCTTAGCTTCTCAACGCCAGTGGCGATTATTTTTTCGAATAGGTCTATAGGTATCTTTTTGCCAGAAATATTATCATGAAACAATATTTCTATTTCGCCTGAAGGTGAATCACCAGCAAACGAAAAATCTATCAACACGTCGTCGTTACGCAGTACTTCGATGATGCTGGTTTCCTTGTCGATAGGGGAAAACGCACCAAATTCAATATCATCAATATGTGTTATATCTTCCATGACCTCATCCTTTATTTTATTACGAAACCAATAAATTTCCCACTCATATCCCATCTTGCTCCAAATCCATCTGCATTTCTAAACTCAATTAGCTTTCCCCATCTGGAATTGATTCTTATTATACCATCAGTGGAATGCAGTAATTTATCCAAGAACTTTCTGGCAGCTTCATTTTGAGACTCGACACTATTGTACACTCTATTAAAAGACTGTTTTGTCTCTCCGACTATCTCCGGATGCATTGGATAATGCCCGTCCTGCTTTCGTTAGGCCTTCGTTTTTATATTTCGAAATAGCTTCGTTGTATAACTGTTCTGAACTAAAACCACCAGTCAGCTTTTGCGGTAGCCCCTTTGCCTGAGGCTCTTTTGGCGAAGATTCTCCGTTATTAGCTTCCCCGGAACCTTCTTGATGGGGGGCCTTCCCCTCCATCATACTCATATGCTGAAGCGCATCGAGAGAAACGGTAATCCCGGCCACAACCGTAATATAGCCATGGACGATCAGCGCCGCAGAGGCAAGGTTCAATGGCACTCCTGCCACTGCGCCGACTCCCGAGGCATCCAGCGTGAGACCGACCGCCTCGCCACCAATGCCGCCTATGACCTCAAGCAGGCTGGTGCCGGCCGTTGCCAGAGCGCCGGCCGCGAATGCTGCGGAGTAGAGTCGGGGACTGGACGTTCTTTTCATGGCATCATCGTAGAGAATCTTGTGTAGCGCTCCCATGGATTCCGCATCCACATAACCGGCCATGGCACCGGCAATGACGGCTTGCATTGGGCTTGCCAGTTTCAGGAAGGCGGACACAGGATTCGCTTTCACCAGCAATTCAACCGCTCTGTCCTTTGGTTCCCTCTGGATGGTCTCGCTCGCTCCCTGTGCCACATGCGCCATTTCGTGGGCCAGCAGGTGGTCCCCTTCCTTCGTCCCGGGGCGATACTTTCCCTCTCCGAAAACAATATCATTTCCAACGGTAAACGCCTTTGCGTGGATGGCATCCGCCGCCTGTTCTGCCGCATGTCCCGTGTGGATCCGGACTCCGCTTAAATCGTGACCGAGACTTCGCTCCAACGGCTTTCTCTGTGCCTCCGGAAGGGGAGAGCCGCTCTCGTTCAGGGCGGAGTCCACAAATAGATTCAGGGAGTGCAGAAATGGTTCTACTCTTCCCTTTACATCCTCACATTTTACAGGATTTATCAATATCGAGCAACATGTTATCAGGTCTCAAATGTCCGATTCTGTCCGATGATCCCGTTTCTGTCCGATATTTTTTTGCCATAAAACATTAAAATCCTTATTGAACGATAAATTTGACACAGAATGGGAAATTCTGTAAATACATTGAGCCAATTCATATTTCGCCGAATGACCATGTTTATTCGAAGTTGGACACACCAAATGATGTGGCCAATTTACCATGCTCACTTCATGACACCCTCTCTACGCTGGCAGCCCTGATTTGTATACAGTGGCTGGAGCTGTTGGAGTTTTCCACCTCTTCGGTGAGCCAGGCTCAGCTCGAGGCTTCAAACTTCAACAGCTCCAGTAATACTATCCTTTTTACGGCTGCCGCGCTTGAGAGGATATTATTCGTTCGCAAAGTGGGGGAGGGACATGTATGCTCCAAGAGTTATCAGTGTTCGCTATTGTTTGTATATTTATGCAGACTTCCTGTTTGATTGATTC
>JBNLFC010000535.1:0-2390 GCA_050305335.1 Leptospirales bacterium | reverse complement strand
CTCTACCACCCTTGTGGTCACTGTAGCCCGGGGAGTGAATGATGACCAGCTGGGAGAAATCATCGAGTACGCCTCCCGACAACCCTCCATTCGAGGTGTTACGATCCAGCCCATCCAGAGAGCCGGACGCCTCTCCCCTGCGCCGGGGAAAAAGGAGCGCTTGACCATTACTGAAATTCGGGAGAAGGTTTTAAAACAGACCAATCTCTTTTCTGAATCCGATATAATCCCGGTTCCCTGCAACCCCGATTCGCTGGCCATGGGATATGCACTTCAATGGAACGGCACAACCACACCCCTCACCCGCTACATCGAACCAGAAATCCTCCTGGCAGGAAGAGCCAATACAATCTCGTTTGAAACCGATGCTCTAATAAAGGAACACATCTTCACTCTTTTTTCCACCAATCACAGCCCGGAGTCTCAGGCAAACTGCCTCTCTTCTCTTATGTGCTGTCTTCCTGCAGTCAAGACACCTCTGGATATCACTTATAAAAACGTCTTTCGTCTGGTGATCATGTCCTTTCTGGATGCGGAAATCTTTGATCTGCGGGCTATGAAAAAGTCGTGTGTGCACATAGCCACACCCGACGGAAAAATCATTCCTTTCGAATCCTATAACCTTTTTTATCGCGATGAAGACTCTCCGCTACTGCAGAAACGTAGAAGTGAAGTAGCAAGCGGGGTACATCCGGTCCGATAAACTTTCAAGGAAGAAGCTTATGCAGAAAACAAGAGTAGCTATTATACTGATTCTCACAGGATTCTCAGGTCTTGTCATGAGCACGTGTGGAGTCTTCTTCACGGGATTTTTGCTCTGGCTGGGAATTGACAACATTCGCGGTACTCTTGCAACGATTCTCAGCTTCCCGGTCTTGATGGGCATTCTTCCGGGCATCGCCTTACTCTGGCTCACATGGTATCTCTGGAAAAAATACCATTGATGAGTTCCCTCAGTCAATTGACCCACTGACCTTTGCAGTTCGTACGCATAGGTATGATTCCAGGTTGACTTTTTTTGATTCATGTTTTATCTGCACACAACCCGCGCACTCAAATCCGAGGACCGGATGCTTGTGAGCCGGGTAATTTTCTTCTACCGCAAATTCAGGAGGACTCTATGAAAAAAATTCTACCCATGCTGGTTTTCGGACTTATGGTAGGTGGGTCACTTAGCGCTGAATCTCAACCTCATATGAAAGCAGCTTTAGAAGCGCTTCAGAATGCAAAATCGCATCTGCAGGCGGCCAGCCCGGACAAAGGTGGCCATCGCGCAAAGGCATTGAAAAACATCAATGAAGCTATCGAACAGGTAAAAAAAGGGATTGCCTTCGATAACAGACACTGATACCACTTTCCGGGGTGAGTTCTGTCTATTCCATAGAACACATGCTGGCTGGCTGTCCTGTGGAGGCAAGCACACCGCGCCAGAGAAAGCTACGCCCCGGTTTCAAGACTTTTCTTTTTTCCACAGCAAGTTCAATGGGAAGGTGGGTGAAAACATTGTTGTAGTTGCCCACAACCATGGCTGTTTTTCCACACATGGCCGCATGAACCGCACACTGAGCAAGGAAGCCACAGAAGACCGCATCTTCGGGAATGGCCCTTACACTGCGAATGATGTAGCTTGGATCTATATATTTCAGGTTGATAGGCATCTTTTGCTGATCGAAGTATTCCCCAATGCGGAACTTTAAAAATTGACCGATATCCGCAAGCTTCATATTCCCTGATGCATCTTTTTCTCCGGTTTTCCGAAAGAACTTCTGCCCGGCCCCTTCGGCCACAAGGATCACAGCATTCCCTCTCTTTACGAGACGCTCCTTCAACTTCTCCAGAAAGGCACCTGGACCATCCAGGTCGAAATCCGCTTCAGGTATCAGAACAAAGTTCACTGCTTTGCTGGCGAGAGCCGCGTTGGCTGCAATGAATCCGGAATGACGCCCCATCAGCTTAACCAGTCCAATTCCATTGGGCGCTCCCATTGCTTCAGCATGGGCTGATTCAATGGCATCTACCGCTTTTGCAAATGCTGTGGAAAACCCGAAACTTTTATGAATCAGATGAATGTCATTATCAATGGTTTTGGGAATTCCCACAACGGCAATCTCCAGCCCGCGCCTTGCTATTTCATTGTAGATGGCAAGAGCTCCGCGCAAGGTACCGTCTCCCCCGATTGTAAAAAGTATGTTCACCTGGTTCTCCACGAGATAGTCCACCATCTCCGCCGGATCCTGGTCCCCCCTGGAAGATGCCAGAAAAGATCCGCCTTCATAGTGAATATGACTTACCAGGTCCGGCGTGAGAACCAGGGGTTGGCGACCGTAACGTTTCACAAGCCCCTGGTATCCAAAGCGAAAACCTAATATTCTTTTAGCATGATATCTGGA
>JBNLFC010000534.1:0-2400 GCA_050305335.1 Leptospirales bacterium | reverse complement strand
GATTTGCAACGCTCTGGTATCATCCAGAGAAGAGAATCGTTCATCATGAAGTCCATAAATTACTTTATGGTGAACAGATGCATGATTTTTTACTGACAGGTACTTCCTTGATGAAAGAGAAGGGGGCGGACAAATGGCTTTCCGATGACCGCAAAAATCCTGTGCTGCGGACAGAGGATATAGAGTGGGGAGCCCAGCACTGGTTTCCCCAGACGGTAGCGGCCGGATGGAAATACTGGGCCATTGTTCAGCCTGAAAAAACCATAACAAAAGTGAATATGGATCAATTGATACAGGACTATGCGAAAGCCGGGATCACAGCCAGATATTTTCACGATCCTGACGAAGCCCTTCAGTGGTTGGAGAGCTTGCCTTAGAGTTACTGTATACTGAATCGGTCAGAGATTATCGTCCGATCTCTGACCGGGGATTCCTGTGCATTTTTTGATTTTTCTCTTCCCTTTGCAATTCAGTTATGTCTGCTCCCATTCTCTCATCCGGAGAACCATAAACATGGATCTATTTAAAAATTTAACATTTGCATGTTTCAGGTTGCAACCAATGTTCTGGAATCAGTGTTGTCATGATAAATGTTTTTTAATATTTCGCTATCGAATGACGTAATTTCAAAAAAAATCAGATTTTCGATAGTTCAGTTGTATTATGCTATTCTCAAAGACGCTATTGTTTTTTTCTGTAATCATCAATTGAGAAATGGAATCAAACCATGATAGACGATCCCTACATTGAATTCAATAGAGACGATATGATTTTACGGGATTGGCTGGCCCTGGATCGAACCGTGCTGGCCAATAAAAGAACGTTTCTTGCATTCGGGCGGACATCCATAGCATTGTTTGCCCTGGGACTTGCCTTTGTGAAGTTAATCAAACACCCTTTTTTTGAGCTTACAGGCGGAGCACTCATCGCTGCGGGTATTGTTATTTTTTTTGTTGGATTGCGTGAGTTTCTGGCAAATCAAAGGCGATTCAAAAAATTGATGGAAAAAGAGCGTGCGTGGGAAAAAGCTCATAGGAAGCACGATCATTCCGAACTCGAACTGAGTAGAGAGGTTGCAGGAATTCGCTGACTGCTTTCCGGCGGCCTTTAGAATCTTTTTGTTGATATTTCTTTCCCCCGGCGTCTATATTAGTTGCATGAGAGTTGTCGTAGTAACCCTGTTTCTAATATGGACCTTTTTACCTGGTTGTAATTCCCAGGCTTCGCCTCCCCCACAGGAAACGGGAGGTTTTCTTTTTCAGGCCTCCCTGGATCGTACAGAATGTTCAGTGGGCGAAACTATTACTTTAAAGATTCACCTGCAAACAGAGGGTTCGTCGAAATTTACAATGCCGCAACCGGAGAAGATCATCGATGGCTTTGATATTGTGAGTAGATCGGTGGCCAGGCAGTCGGAAGTCGTAAATGGTAAGCGAAAGGATTCAATCCAGGTGGTCCAGCAGCTTATGGCAAGGCGTCCGGGAGTGCGAACCATTCCCCCCTTTACGGTGAAAGACGCTGGCGGGCGCATTCACGCTACAAAAGCATTGAAAGTAGTTGTCACTGGCAAGGCGCTGCCGGTAAGGCCGGGAGAGAAAGTGCCTCCACCCTTTGCCGAGCCCCCCCCATTGAATGGCGATGCCGGAGTTGTTATATAAAGCCGGTGAGAGAAAAGGTGATGGATAAATGAAAAAGGAAGGTTCACACCTTCCTTTTTCCGCAAAGCGATATGTTCTTGCCCGTTTTTTTATTCGGCAATGGATGAGTTTTTAGACTCGAGAAAGTAGACGAGACTCCATGCTTGATCGGGCGTCATATCCATTTTGCCACCCTTTTCAGGCATAGCAATGCCTGTTTTGGAATTCTGAGCCGGTACTCCTTTCAAAATCAATTTATGAATGTCATTCGCATCGCTGGAATGGAGCCATGTAGCATCTGACAGGTTGGGACCGACACCGCCCTCCAGGTTGGCACCATGGCAGGCAAAGCATACTGTGGAAAAGATTTTCTGTCCCTCTGCAATTGCAGCGTCGCTTTTTTCCGGTCTGGATACTTCACTCTTTTTGGCGACTGCGGGAGTCTCCAAAGATTCTCTTCGTGCCTGCTCTGGTGATTTGCCGTAGTTCACTCCATAGGCAATCAAAGAGTAAATTGCTCCCAGAACCACCACACCTGCCAGCAGAAGGAGCAGCCATGCTGGAGTTGACTTTCCCTGTTCGTTCATCTTTCAACCTCTCATCAGATTTAATGTAGCTCTCAACTCGATATTGCCAGGCCATAACCTGGCATTTACCGAAATTAAGGTCCCTGAATTCTCATTCGGATTTCAGGGGCTGCACCACTACCCGGTGCGATTATATAGATCATCATCGAATCCGTGGATTGGGTAACTATATATCG
>JBNLFC010000533.1:0-2406 GCA_050305335.1 Leptospirales bacterium | reverse complement strand
ATTATCGTTGAGCAGGGGAAAAAAGGGGAAGAAAACCAGAATGAATACTCCGGGATTCTCGTAGATAGTGTCAATGAGGTACTGGATCTATCACGAAAGGAGATTGAACCACCCCCCTCCTTCGGATCAAATATTGATGTAACATTCATTCTGGGAATTGCGAAAATTAACGGAAAGGTTGTCATATTGCTCGACCTTGACCGCCTTCTCTCTTTTGACCACCTCAACGAATTTGCCGGGCGAAGGTCAAACAGTGAAAATGTCTCAAACGCCACGGATGGGAATCAGTCTGAGGAGTGATTGAGGTGTATCAGATGAATATCCACCTCAGCCCTGAAATCACTCATAAGGAGTTCAAATCATTTCGTGACTTAATCTTTCGCATTGCCGGAGTACATATGAATGACTCCAAGATATTTCTTGTACGAGGCAGGTTAATGAAAAGGGTCCGATACTACGGATTCAAGAGCTACAAAGACTACTATAATTTTCTCCAGGATGACAGCAACGAGGCTCGCGAAGAACTGCCTGTACTCGTTGATCTACTGACCACTCATGAAACATACTTTTTTCGAGAACCCGAGCACTTTGAGTTTCTTAGAAACTTTTTACAGAAAAATATAGACAGTCTGGATCATTTCTCCATCTGGGTTGCGGCTGCCTCTTCAGGTGAGGAGGCTTACAGTGTGGCAATGACCATTGAGAGTGCGATCGGAGATCGAATCCCGTGGAAAATTTACGCATCTGACATTAGCCAGAATATGGTGGAAACGGCAAAAAAAGGGATTTATCCCATGGACAGAACTAAAAACATCTCCAGGGAGTATTTAAAAAAATATTGTAGAAAAGGCATCGCTGAAATGGAGGGAGTGTTTGCCATTTCCAGAGAAATAAAAAAAAGAGTTAGCTTCGACGTTGTAAACTTGACAGAGACTCATCTACCGGCAGAGAAATTCGATGTAATTTTTTTAAGGAATGTGATGATATATTTTAATCAGGAGACCAAAGCCAAGGTTGTTGAAAAAGTAATTCAGCGTATTAAACCCGGAGGTTTTTTAGTTACCGGGCATTCTGAATCACTCAGTATAGCAACCAGAGGTCTGGAATGGTACGCCCATGCAATTTACAAAAGATGCGAGTGAAAGTTGCACTTCAGTCAAATTCGATGAAAGCAAAGATCCTGAATTTTACATAGAGATCTTTCTGCATCCGGGAGAATACCACTGGAGCGGTGAATCGACTCGTATTCGCACCATTCTCGGCTCCTGCGTGGCAGTGTGCTTCTGGCATCCGACCAGGAAAATCGGAGGGATGTGTCATTTTGTGCTATCGGGAAGTTCACCACGCGATGGTGATTTCAAGAAACACGCTCCTGCCCATTTCTCAGATGACGCATTCAGTCTACTCATCAGGGATTCAAAAAAGTCGGGGTGCAAACCTGGAGAATTCCAGGTATACGTTCTAGGCGGAGGCAATCTGTTGCCCGACCGAAAAAACCACAAAGCAATAGGAAGGCAGAATATAGAGAGTGCTTACAGAATGATCGATCACCTCAATCTGAATATATCGGGAAAGGATCTGGGAGGGAATGTGCATAGAAAAGTCATATTTGATTTGTGGAGCGGAAAGATTAAGGTGAGCCGTACTCCTTACAATACCATAAATAAAGGACTATAACACACCGAAACTATTCTTCCACCTTTCTGGACAAAAATAGCTATAAAATAAAAATTCGGAACATACAACGATGGTTATCACAGACAGAATAGATCTTATGATCATCGATGACTCGGCCACAGTCAGACAAACTTTCCTGCGAATTCTGGAAGGTAAACCGCATATCAGAAGCGTAAGCATCGCCTCAGATCCTCTTTTCGCCATGGAGAAGATGGCACGTCAGTGGCCTCATGTAATCATACTTGACATTGAAATGCCCCGCATGGATGGCCTGACGTTTTTAAAAAAAATAATGGAAGAACACCCGACTCCGGTGATCATATGTTCTTCCGTTTCCACAGAAGGTTCCAGCGCTGCAATGGAGGCGCTCCAATGGGGAGCTGTGGAAGTGATTCCAAAACCGGCACTGGGTGTGGGACTTTTTATAGAAGAATCTACAGATCGGATTCTCAACGCTATCATAGCGGCTCACCACTCTTCTCCGAGCATTGCATCGTTGCGACATGCCGGTAGTTTATTGAAACGCCCCAATGTTGGAGCGCACAACAAAACCTTCCACGGGGCCAGCCACAGCTACGCCACTACAGACAAAATCATAGCAATCGGCGCATCCACGGGGGGGACGGTTGCCATTGAATTCATACTGACGAGGCTCTCACCAGATGTATCGGGTATTGTTATTGTTCAACATATGCCAGAACACTTCACTGCTGCATTTGCGCAGCGGCT
>JBNLFC010000532.1:0-2411 GCA_050305335.1 Leptospirales bacterium | reverse complement strand
AGCCTCCGGAGCCGGATTTCACATCGATGGTGGGCCGGTGGCTATGAAAGGGATAAACGCTTCTTCCGTTGCCGGTTAAAATCTCGCGTCTGAGACTCTTTCCTTCCTGTGGGACTTTCCGGAAGCCCTGACCCGGGGCTACCGGAAAACCGCCCCCCATTTCTTCGCTATTTCCTTTCCTGCTTTGATTTTCTGCCTGATCGTTTTACGGTCTCTCCTTTCTGAAAAGCACACCGGACCAACCCCCGCCGCGCCGCCGCCTTTTATTCCTTTGGTCTCTGTTCTGGCTGGCAGTGAATTTTCTTAAATTCGCCCCCGCCGCCTGGCATAAAATTTGCGATCACGGCTTCTATATCACGATAAGATTCTGTACGTCCGCTTGAGCCGGGGTAGAACCAGTATGGCGTACCGTACGGCCGCCACCACGCCAAAAAGTGGCATTATCCCACCTCTCAGCCCGCCAGATAGAGCAGAAAATCCTCTACGATAGCATCTATGGCGTTCTGGAACTGTCCTACCGGGGGAGCATGATGGGACAACCTCGAACTCTGAGGTTGTCTTTTCCTACCAGAAGCGGGCACTCTTTCGAGGTCCGCTTTTTTTATTTCCTCTTTCGCTTTGAGAAGCGCCGGGCGCATCAGAAAGCTATACGGTTTTTTCCAGTTGATGCTGAGCTTCTCGCCCCGGACCGTCACACCGGAGCCAAAGCCCTTGAATAGAATGGCTTTCTTCTCATTGGACGCGCCAAGGAAAACGGCAGGATCATCTCTTAATAGTTCTATAGCTTTAATAATCTCTGGCAGAATTTTTCCGGTCTCCCCGGCGCAGGCCGTACGGTATCTTCCCAGTCGGTCGGCCTCCGAATTTAAATCTGACATCTTCTGGTTCAACGTTTCCCGATCGATTCGGGCATCTGCATAGAGTTCAATCAGACGGCCCCGCTTTTCATCGATGGTGGTTAGCTTTCGGTCCACCCGGTCCAGTTCCGCCTGGCTATCCCTGCGCCTTCGATCAAAAGCATCTTTGAAGTATTGCTTCAAGTTGGCTGCGAACATGGGAGAGAAGCAGCTCTCCTCCACCGCTTCGCCCAGCAGTCCCAGGAGGCGACCCTCCGGCAGATAGGTCATACGGTTCGTCCGGGCGCACTGGTGACCGTAATACACGTAACGCCCCTTTTTCATCTCCCCCGTCATCAGGCGGCCACAATCACAGCGAACCAGACCCGAAAAGTGAAATTCAAAATTGCGCTTCCGCTGCCCCCGGAAACCATCCCCCAGGCGGCGGAGTCGCTCCTCATAACGATGTTTCGGATAATAGGGCTCGTGAGATCCGGGCCAGAGGCGTTCCTGGTAATAAAACTCCCCGTGATAAAAGGGGTTGGTAAGCATATAATGTAGATTGCTGGTTCTCCAGGGCTTGCCATTGGGCGTAAGGAATCCCTTCTCATTCATGCTTTTCCTCCATGCACAAATATTCTTGCTATACAAACATATAGCACAAATTTCTGTGCGCAGCAATAAGAAAATACTTGATTGCGATAAAAAATTTATTCATAATGGTTTATGAATTCAGATAACCTTGGGACAATGTATGATCGATTGGAATGGGTTCTTCAGCGAGTGGGTAAAACACCTAATGCGGCAAGTATCGAATTAGGGTTTAAGTCAAGAAATATGATCAGAGAAGTGCTAAACAGAAAGAAAAATCCTTCATTCTCAAGCACGCTTTTGATACGACTTTGGGAACTTTATAAAATTAATCCGAATTGGATTTTGCTGGGGAAAGAAAAACCTTTTTTGCGAGATTAATTTAATGCCGAACAGAGAAAAAATAGATATGCTATACTACCATATTTATAAATTGGCAATATATTCTTTCAAAAACGATTCAACTTGATTGACCTCTTCGTCGAAAAAGGCATACTCCCCGGTATCGAGTTCCAATCCAAGACTGTTCACGTCAAAGCCTTTTGAAAAACTTTCCGAAAAACCACCTTTATGCACTTCTGTATTTTTAATCGCGGAAGTATAATGTGAAATTCCTCGATGCTTGCTTCCATTCGCGATGTCTTGCATAAAGCTTAACGAGGGGCATTCTTTTTTTATAGAAGACTGAAAATTCTTGAGCTTCGGGAATTTTATAGATGATTCAAAATATTCATTGTACATCCACTCAACCACACTCCATGCCAGTATAGCGCAAATCACAGCCTTTCCAGAAGAAAGCGGATCATCCCGATATTCTCCAATTCTCCTTTTGAACTCATCGTAGAGATCTTTCGAACTCTTGATATCAAATGAATATCCCATTGATTCAGCTTTTTGTATTTCCGTACCGGAAACTGGAAATTACGACTCCTTCTTCAGTTCTCTCCCCATTTTAAAAATCTCCGATACATTTTTATCAATCCA
>JBNLFC010000531.1:0-2434 GCA_050305335.1 Leptospirales bacterium | reverse complement strand
TCCTGCCCCATGGAAACCCAGACGTCTGTATATATAACATCTGCTCCATCTACTGCCTCTGCCGGTTCTCGATGCTGGGAAACGGAAAGCCCCTTCTCTTTCAGCAAGTTAAGAATATCAGGATTGGCTTCATACCCTTCCGGGGAAGCAATGCGCAAATCCACATTACAATGCAAAGCTCCCATCGCAAGCGAGTTGAATACATTATTTCCCTCTCCGATAAAAGCAACCCTGACGGGCTTATCCGCATGGAGCATAAATCCGTACTGCTCTACGGTCATGTAATCAGCCAATCCCTGACAGGGGTGATGTCGATCGGTTAAACCATTGATTACAGGAATTACGTTGCGGGCAGCCATGGCTTCCACGGTCTCATGTGATCGTGCACGGATCATCACACCATTGAGATAACGAGAAAAAACTTCAACCGTATCCTCGATGGTCTCACCTCTACCAAGTTGCAGTGCACCGGAATCCAGTGATATTACCTCACCCCCCAGTTCGGTTACAGCCATATGAAAGGAGAGTCTGGTTCTCGTAGAGGATTTTTCGAATAACAAAGCTATTGTTTTGCCCTTCAAAAGTTCCGGAGCCAGACTTCTATCCCGCCGATGCTCTCTGCCTCTTTCCAGGATTCGAACGAATTCATCCGTAGATAGATCATTAATCCGAAGCAAATGTCGCATAACCTGTTTTCCTCAACTTTATAAAATTTCATGGTGGCATCAAATGCTTCCCGAAAGGGCAATGATTTCGCAGATCACCCCTTTTTCCCACCGGGCCGTATGACCCTATCGATAGCGCGAGCAGCATACAACGCAGGGTCGCCATCGCCCATACGCATCCGAAGATCGGTAAGGGATCTGACGATCTTGCGGTGATACTCTTTATCGTCGATAATCCTGCAAGCTTCTTGAAATATGTTTTCTGCTGTTACTTCGCTCTGCAACAATTCCAGAGCTACCTCCTTTCCGGCCAGAATATTTGGCAGTCCGATGAAGGGAATGCGTACAAGAAGGGAGGCAAGAAGAAAATTTAAAGTTCCGACTCTGTATACGATCACCATGGGTTTTCTAAAATATGCTCCTTCCAGGGTAGCGGTACCGGATGCAATGAGCAGAAGATCACTGGATTTCATCACACGCAACGACATGTCGCTAAAATATTCGATCTTCAAATGGGAGTAAGGTTGAAGTTGCGATAGTATGTATTCCTCCAGCTCAGGATTTACATTGGGCAATAAAAAACGTATCTTTTTATATTTTTTTGTAAGAAGCTCGGCGCTTTCCAGCAAAACACCCAGCAAACGACTCACTTCGGATCTTCGACTTCCGGGTAGAAGTCCTACGGTAAGACCTGAAAAGGGTGCCAGAGCCTTCTCTTTTCGCAACTTATCCGGGATACGCCGGATAATGGGGTGACCGATCCACTCTACCGCAACTCCCTCGGATTGATAGATCTTCACCTCGAATTCATAGAGCACAAGCATCAGATCGATGTTTTTTTTAATTTTCCTGATTCGGCCATAATTCCAGGCCCAGATCTGAGGACCCACCACCTGAATAGTCTGTACGCCAATGGCCTTCAACATGGCAGCGAAAGTGAGGTTAAAGCCGGGATAATCCACCAGAATGGCTTGCTTCACTCCACGCTCCCGGGCCAGTTCAATCAAAAGTTCTGCCAGTTTCTTCAACCGCCGATAGTTCTTTAAGCCCTCCACGTATCCTACCACAGTGAGCGAATTCACATCTTCAATGATTTCAACTCCGCGAGACGCCATATGCGATCCGCCAGTGCCAAAAAATTTCAAATATCCCAATAATTGCAACTGGTGAACTATGTCACCGCCCAGCAGATCGCCCGAATGCTCGCCGGCAATAACCAAAATCGGCTCCTGAGGAACCATTGCCCTGGAACGAGATCCTGAAATCCTCGGGACCTCACCTTTTGTTCTTATCGAAGGTACAAGAGCCTGCTCACCGCCTACCGGAGTCTGTTTTTGACCGGAATTGGTGACAGCGCCTTTGCGATAAACGCTTTGTGCAGCTCCGCGGATTCTTTTTTCAGCCAGTTTCCACCCTGGCCTCTTTTGCATTTAAACGAGAGATTGCTGACGTATTCACAGCTGTGGGATTAACCGCCAACACGGTAATTCCCAGCGCCTTCGCGCGTTCTATGAAACGAGCAGGTTCCATGACAAAGGTTTTTTCCGCCTCAATGGCCAGCACCCGACATCCAGAATCGCGCATAACCTCAATGGTAGAAACGCCTGTGGTTGGTAAATCAAATCTGGGATCGTGGCTTCGTTTGGCAACCTTGCACACGACCGCACCATTCCCGTGGAAAAGCTCTCCTCCTCGTCGTATACATGGATCCGTTCCTTCCGCACCCTCTACCGCGAGAACAGCCCGCTTCCCAACAACAATGGTCTGAC
>JBNLFC010000530.1:0-2439 GCA_050305335.1 Leptospirales bacterium | reverse complement strand
GACAGGTTCGCTATGAATATATCGGGAAACAAACTTTTCCGGTAAAAAAGAGTGAACGCATTGGTGATGGAAAGTGGGAGACAAAGATATATAAATAGTGCCGGGAGTCGCTTCTCTTTCCATGCAAAAACTCAAATCAGTCATACTCATGTTCGTTGCAGGGTAACGATTGAGTTCAGGCTATCTTGATGGTCAGGTTCTGGCTCGTATACCATACATTCCACGCAACTTCCTGAAACAAAAGTGAAAGCGTGATCGAATCTCTGCTTCCTCTGGACTCTGGATACCGAATTCCCAGGGAAACTCCAAAAATAAACGTATATGTATTACCAGGCTATTCAGAAGTCATCTTCAAAAACCTGTACGAACGCAGGTGTCTCAGGCTCTGATGGTTTACATTCCTTTTGCATGCAATGGAGAAAGATAGTGAAATCGCTGGCAAAAAGAATTTCCACTGGAATTCAGGGACTTGATACCATTCTGAACGGTGGTTATGCTGATTCCAGCCTGATACTCCTCAAAGGGGAGCCAGGAACTGGCAAAACTATCTTCGGCCTGAGCTTCGCTCACGCGGTCCTTGCGGCAGGAGAAGGGGTTGTAGTAGCCACCTGTGATGAACATCCGGACAGTCTGGTCGCCTATCTGGATAGCATGAATATGGAAGGCAGCAAATATGCCGCAGAGGGGAGATTGCAATTCCTCGATTTTCGTCCTTATCTGGAGGAAACGGTAGTCGGCGAATACGATCTCGCCATCCTGCAATTGCGAATAAAAAAAGCCATCGAGTCAGCGGGCTCCAATCGACTGGTGATCGATTCTCTAGAGAATCTCCATCTTGCGATGAAAGGGAACACTTTTCGTCCTGAAATGATGTCGTTGTTTCAATGGATTCGTGACACTGAAATTACCGCCTTAATCACAGCAGGTGAGCACCATGAAAGCGGAGCCATTCATGCATTCGAAGATTACGCTGTTGACTGTGTGATCCAGTTAAAACAACATCTGGAGAGTCGTTTGATGACCCGATATCTGCGGGTGATCAAACAACGAGGTTCTGCTCACGGCACGAATGAATACCCTTTTATTCTTACCAATCGTGGTGCCTCATTGATCCCGGTTACCGATGCCAATCTCACTGCAAAGGTATCGGATACTCGCATAGGCACCGGCCTTGAAAAGCTGGATCAGATGTTAGGGGGCAGCGGATACTACAGGGGTACAACCTTAATGATCAGCGGTAGCGCCGGAACAGGGAAGAGCATCCTTGCTGCGACCCTGCTTTCGGAGAGCCTGCGGCAGGGACTTCCGGCACTATATCTCGCACTGGAAGAATCTCCTGATGAAGTTATCCGAAATATAAGGTCGGTTAATGTTGACCTTTCCCCGTATGTAGACTCCGGCCTGCTGCTCATGAAATCGACACGCCCGGCAGAGATGGGACTGGAAAACCATCTAATTCAAATTGCACAATTGGCGCAGGATGCCGGAGCAAAGCTGGTGGTCATCGATCCCATATCTGCCTTTTCCGACATGGGTTCTCCGCTGGAAGTGAAAATGATGCTAATGCGCTTTACAAATCATATGAAAAACCAGAGGATCACTCTGCTATTTACGGATTTAACGTCAACAAAAGCCGAGACATCAGACTTGTATGTCTCCAGTCTGGTGGACACATGGATCTTGCTTCGTCAGATAGAACGGAACGGTGAATTAAACCGCTTGCTTTATCTTGTGAAAGGGAGAGGGCTTGCTACCTCCAATCAGGTAAAGGAGTTTTGCCTGACCAACCATGGTGTGAAGATTGAAGATCCCTATATTGGACCAGGCGGAATGGTGGTGGGCACGGAGAAAGTGACTCGTGAGCAAGAAGACACTGCCCAGGAAAAGCTCTGGATCGGCGAGCTACAGAAAATGCAAACAGAAATGAAAGTGATCGAGCAGACATACCAGGAAAAGCTTACAAAAATTCAAGCACTACGACAAAAAGACGAATACGAATTATCAATAGAAATTGAGAGGCTGCAAGAACGTATCCAGCAGGCTGTACACCATCGTGCTATTCGAAAAGAGCTGCGAGAGTAATGCATTGAATAAACAAAAAATTAAACTTTATGTTCTTGGCGGGTCTCCTATTGCAAAGCGGGCCATAAAAAATCTTCGTCAGATTTTTACCATGCCGGAAATCACTGATCTGTACGAGTATGAGATCATCGATCTACTCGAACAACCAGACCTGGCGGAAAATGAAAATATACTGGCAACTCCTGTGTTGATCAAAAAACTTCCTCCACCTCTTCGACATATCATCGGAGATCTTTCGGATCGGAAAAAAGTTTTGGTCGGGCTGGATATTTTGCCTCCTGATGAGTAATCGTGGATGACCTGACAACATGGCAAAGACTGGTAAGCGCTCTTGCTGAAGGCATTCTGGTGGTGGAT
>JBNLFC010000529.1:0-2443 GCA_050305335.1 Leptospirales bacterium | reverse complement strand
GTTGACGTTGCAGAAGGGCTTCATACACTTTCGCCGCCTGGGAAAAGTCTCCCTTCTTTTGATATACTGCTGCCAGAAGCATGTAAGGGTCGGGAAGCTGAGGCTTCGCTTTAATTGCTCTTTTGTACATTTTCCTGGCCTCTTCCAGCAGTTCTGCGTCTTCATAGAGCCTTCCTGCATTAATCGATAGGCGATAGTCACCAGGGTGCGCTTCTACCGCTCGATCCAGTCTATCGGCACGATCTTTTGACACTTTCATGGTTACGTAGAGTTCAGCCAGCTCGGTGGCAGCACCTGCGTGGGTGGGGGATACTTCCAGGGCCTTTTCGTAAGCGCTGGAGGCTTCGGATGTTTTTCCCTCTCTCTCATGAATACGACCTATTTCATAGTATGGCGCAGGGTCATCGGGGTGGAGTGCGGAAGCGCGTTGCAAAGCCAGAAGAGCTTCACCATTGTTTTTGATGTTGGAGTATGCAAGGGCCATATTGAACCAGGCCTCGAAGAAGCCATCCCGTTTTGCGATCGCGGCTTTGTAGGATTTGATAGCATCCCCATAGTGACGCTGATCGGAAAGAATTTCTCCACGCTGGTAGTGAAGTTCGGGATCATCTGCATGGTATTTGAATCCGGTCGTGAGTACCCGAAGTGCGTCATCCAGACGATTTCGCTTTTTCAATAACACCGAAAGGTTCAAAAAAGCACCCAGGATTGCCGGTTTATCTTTTATTGAGCGTCTGTATTCTGATTCAGCTGATGCAATGTTGCCGATCCGTTCCAGAGCAACGCCACGATTGAAGTGAGCTTCGGTCAATTTTTTATCAAGTTGTGATGCTTTGAGAAAAGCTTTCTGGGAATCATTGTATTTTTTCTGTCGGAAGTAGAGCTGGCCAAGGTAGAAGTAGTAGAGAGCATTATTACCATTGCGCTGGATAGCTTCTTTGTAACTTTTTTCAGCCTTTTTGAAATCATTGACTCCATCGTAGGCCCGACCTTTGTAATAGGATACATCATCATCACCTGGATGAAGGGATTCAGCGTTCTCAAGATGCTCCAGAGCCCGACCATATCGTTTTGCCCTGAGTTCTTCTATGGCTTTTTGCTTTTCTGCTGAGGCCTGGCGGAGTTTCTCTTTTCCGACATTTCCATGGGATTTGCTATCGGTGCGGGAAGTGCTGGTTGATGCTAAGGATTTCCCGTCGTTTTCATCTGTCCTTCCCTGTAAATCAGTTCTTGAACCATGTTTTTTTGCTTCATCGCTCTGTCTGTTGCGGGACAATGGTGTCAGATCATCGATATTGACTATGGTATTTCCGGGCTGCGTGTTGCTTGTGTTCCCGGTATCGTTTTCATCAGCAGCATTTGTACTGGAAAATTGGGTGCCAGAGCCGTCGGCCTGTTGTGTACCTGTGAAATCCCTCTCTTCGCCCCGGCCGCCGAACAGGAATGAGAAGAACGAGCCGTCCAGTATGGAATCGAATAGCGATGCGTGCTTGCTGGAACTGGAGTGACTGGAAGGTCCTGACTTTTTCCGGGAGTTATCCGGTATATATTTTGTATCCGGAGACTCCTGACCTTCGAAAGTTCTGTCCGTGTGGAGATCGCTCTTTCCATTTCCATGAGTGAAAAAATAGATCCCACCGCCAGCAAGAGTAGTAAGCTCAAGAAGAATGATCAATAGCCAGAGCTTTCTGCGATCTTTTTCTTTGTTTCCATGCAGGTTTGTCCGGTTTTTTTTCTGGCTATGAAATCCTCTATCGTTTCTGGAATGCTTCATGGATACCTCGTTACATGGAGAAACAACTGATTCCCGTACGGATTCTTTTTTCACCAATCCTTTTTACAAATTTCGTAAAAAAAGGAGGGAATCTGGAGAGCTTTTTGCAACGATCTCCAGGGTTTAAACTAACGTATTTGCTACGGAGAGGCAGCTCTGTCCGGCTCGCGGGCATTGATGTTTACTGAACCGTGTATTGGGCAAGGGCGCCAGGCATCTCCTCCAGTGAAACAAGCCTGTCCGCAGCACCCCGGCGATAGGCTTCTCGTGGCATTCCCCAGACCACTGAACTGGCCTCGTCCTGGGCAATGTTATGACTTCCGGCACTCTTCATCTCCAGCAATCCCGCACTTCCATCATCACCCATGCCGGTGAGTATGACGCCCATTGCGCTGGCGCCTGCAGAGTGTGCAACCGATCGAAAAAGTACATCCACGGATGGCCGATGATGGTTGATCAAGGGACCAGCTTTGACCTCCACAGAATAGTGCCCGCCCGAGCGTAAGACTGTCATGTGGAAGTTCCCGGGAGCAATGAGAGCTCTTCCCGCAAGAATTCGATCGCCGTCTTTGACGGCGTCGGAGAGACGTTTCACCAGTACCGCGCCGCAGCCTTCGCCGCGCACGTATCCGTTGGCAGACGCATCGAAAGTCTTGCACCTGCCGTCCG
>JBNLFC010000528.1:0-2447 GCA_050305335.1 Leptospirales bacterium | reverse complement strand
CATCGCCAGGGGCATGGGACGCAGTTACGCAGACCAGGCTGTGAATCAGGATGGTGCGGTTGTGGAGATGGCGCCCATAAATCGCTTTTACTCTTTTGACAGCAAAAAGGCAATTCTGGAGTGCGAGGCAGGTGTCACGCTGGAAGAGATTATTCGCCACTTCGCACCGCGGGGATTTTTTCCCATGATCACTCCAGGAACCAAATATGTGACCCTGGGAGGTGCCATCGCATCTGACGTGCATGGTAAGGCTCATCATGTGGACGGCTCCTTCATCGAATCGGTCCTCGGATTCACCATGCTGGTAGCAAGTGGCGAGATTCTTACCGTGGACCGAATCCATCACAAAGAGCTTTTTCAGGCCACATTTGGTGGCCAGGGGCTGACTGGCATTATACTCACAGTAAAATTGAAGTTACGCCCCATCGCCACCACCTATTTCACGCAAACACCCATTGTCACAGAAGATCTCGATGAAATGATGGAGGCACTGGAGAAAAGCGATCACGACTACAACTATTCGGTAGCCTGGATTGACCCCCTTGCACGGGGCAAACACCTGGGCCGCGGAGTGTTGACGGTGGGTAACGCCACAACAGTGGAAGAACTCCCGCAGGACCTGCAGCAGAACCCACTGAAAGTGTTTCCTCCTCCCCTGCTCAACGTCCCCTTCTCCATGCCCTCCTTCTCTCTCAATCCCATCACGTTGCGCATTCTCAACGGAGTAATCCATACAGTTCAGAGTTATCCAAAGCCCGTTGTATCGTACGAAAAGTTCTTTTATCCGCTAGATGCTATCCGTAACTGGAACCGCGGATATGGGAAGCGAGGTTTCATTCAGTACCAATTTGTAATCCCCACAACCAACGCCCGATCAAATCTGATCGAAATCTTTGAATTGATTGCTGCCAGTGGCATGTCGCCTTTTCTGAATGTCTTAAAGAAATTTGGAAAGAAAAAAGGAGGAACCCTTTCCTTCCCCATGGAGGGCTATACCTTTGCCATTGACTTTCCCTGGAAGGCCGGTCTTACAGAGTTCACCGTAAAGCTGGACAGACTGGTCTGGAAAGCGGGTGGAAGAATCTATCTGGGGAAAGATGGTGTTCTGGGAGCAGAACTGTTTCATGCCATGTATGCGGATCAGACCAAGGAATTCTTAAAGATTAAAATTGAATATGATCCGTCCAATCAGTTTCAGTCTCAGCTATCCCGCAGACTGGCCATTCATCCCGCTTCTCGTGTGTCATTGAAAAGGAGGTAGTCCATGCTGGAAATCAACGGAATCCGATATCGCGATTCGAACCAGAAGGCTGTAACAGGTGCCGAAAGCCCCATAGTTTTCCTCCACGGCTTTCCCTTTGAAAGCTCCATGTGGGATGAGGTCATCGCCGGTTTGCAGGTTCACTATCGCTGCATTGCACCTGACATCCGGGGGCTGGGAGAAAGTCAATCACTCGCAGGGCCTGTCAGCATGGATGACTATGTGGACGACCTCTTTCAGCTGATGGAGGAACTTCAGCTGAACAAACCGATTATTGTCGGACTCTCTATGGGCGGTTACATTGCGCTGCGTGCCCTGGAAAGGGAGCAGGAAAAATTCTCAAAAGCAATTCTCTTTGACACAAAATCTCAGCCCGATGCTGACACAGCCAGAATCAACCGCTTTAAGGGTATGGCTACCATTCGCAACGAGGGATTGGCGCCCTTTGTGGAAGGCTTTGTTCCGCCCACTCTCCACAGGGAAAACAGGAGATCACGCCAGGAGCTCATGAATCGGTTGATTCAAAAGGCAGAAACTTTCCCGAAAACTGGAGTCATGAATGCACTCATGGCCATGGCTGCCCGCACCGATACCACTCCATTCCTGAAACAGATTCGTATTCCGACACTCCTGATTGTTGGGGAAGGGGACGAACTGACCACGCCGGCCATTATGAACGTTATGCAGACCGAAATTCCAGGTTCACGATTGGCAACCATCCCGGGAGCGGGTCACCTGCCTCCCCTGGAAAATCCACAGGCCACACTATCTACAATGCTAGAATTTTTAAACGGATAAGCAGGCGCTATGTCTACTGTGGGCCAGGGAAGACTCGAACTTCCGACCCCTTCCTTATCAGAGAAGTGCTCTAACCAACTGAGCTACTGGCCCGAAAGAGGTGGAGTCCAAAAAAATTTTAGACCATGGTCGGGTTTTTACTTCAAAAAAGATTTTTTTACCCGATAATACTTTTTTTTCTTTCACAGGCTCATCACAACAGCAGAAGAATTTTTTTCGCGCTTTCCAGATTGCCAGTTCTATCCAATCTTTTGAACCGGAAGAACAACAGATTCCGATCCCGTATACAAATCATCTATACGGCCAGCCCCTCTATCCGTGCAGCGTTTTAATTTTTCGCACGAACCGAGCGTCTGTTGTCAGAATCTGCATTGAGCAGATAGATGAT
>JBNLFC010000527.1:0-2458 GCA_050305335.1 Leptospirales bacterium | reverse complement strand
GAACAAACAGCTTAAAGCCATTATCTCTCGAGGCCACTCCAAGATCGAGATCATTGGTGAGTCGCCCGAAATGCGCAGCATCTGCAAACTTGTCGATCGTGTTGCACCGACCGACAAGCCGGTTTTGATCACCGGCGAAAGTGGAACTGGAAAGGAACACAGAGGAAAAAACGAAAAGAAAGAAGCACACAGCCAGACTGAGTTTCTTTTAAAAAGAAAAGGAAACAGGGTTACCATTGAGTGCCCTGACGAAACCGAAGCCCGCAAACTGGCAGAATCTATCGGGAAAATAATCAAAGGCCAGCATCCAGAAAAAGTATAAAGACTCGCAGCATAGCTGCCTTTACAAACTGCCTGGGCCCAGGCAGTTTGTAAAGGTATTTTACTACTATCTATACGTTATCAGAATTCCCCTTCGCAGAAAAAATTCAAGAAAGAGTTGACGTACCGAGTATGTGACATAATCTATCGGGTACTCTTTTTTTACAGAGGGAAAGCCGCGCTGTGGCCAGAATTGAGCTGCTTCGGTTGTTCCATATCACGGGAAATCAGTACAGACAGCTGCAAAGTGTCTGATAAATAAAAAAACTCTGCGTTCCCCGTGTAACTCTTTGAGAGGAGAAAAAAAGCCCCTCGGCGGCAACCGAGGGGCCGGGGCTTCCATAAAAAGCTGTTGGTTGGAGACATAATAACTGCAATGAAATGCATGTCAACAAAAAAGAAGCCCCGCCTGTATATCCTGGAGGGATTATGGCGGAAAATGAACTTCCCTATTTTAAATTTGTCTCGGCACTGATTGATACCGGAATCTGGGCAGAAATGTCCCCGGCAGCTCGAACACTTTATCCTGTTTTACTCCGTTTCTCGGACCGAAATTTCAAGCCAGTATTCCCGGGCTCCCAGACCCTGCTTAAACTGACCGGTTTTAAGCAGAAATCCAGCCTGAGGAGGGCTCGCAATGAACTCATTCACCTGGGGCTGATCTCAGTCACTGAAGGGACCGGTCGAAAGAACAGCTGCTACCACTTTCGATTTGATGACTGGCCTGACAGGTCGCCCCCCTGGGGGGCGAAACCAGCCTCCCCTGGGGGGCGAGTCAGAGATTCTCAGGGAGGCTTCCTGGAGCCAGCCAGGGGGGCGACCGGAGATCCAGGGTACAACCAGATCCATATATCCATAAATAATCATGTACCAACCCCTCAAGGTGCAGAACCATCGGATGGCGAAAATCGCAGAAAAAAAGATTTCCTGACCCGGCGTTTCGGACAGCACAACGTTGAACTCGCGGTCTCGGAGTGCAAGATTTCAGGGATTGTGCCTACTGCGGAACACCTGGAGGAGATTCTTTACTCCGGTGAAAGAAACCAGAGCGTTACCTGGAACGAACTGGAAAAGTATCTGACAGATAAGATATCCCCCGGCAGTTTCGGCATGATCCGCGAGGCTTTTCGAGAGGAAAAGGATGGCTGGCTCTTTTTTTCTGCCGGGCTTCCAATGCATTTGCAAAATATTGTAAAGCAGGTTCACCGAAATGTTTTTTTTGAGCCGGCATTAACCGAAACACTCTCAATCAAGCGCCCTTTTTGAATTGAGCATTTGGAGTCAACCATGAGTAGTTATGTAAAAATATCGCACCCAAAAACTCTTCCTTTCCTGCGATGGGATGCACCAGGAGAATCAAATCTAAAGGATGGAGCCATACTTGGATGGGATACGCTGCCAATCGACCGTCCGGGGCTGATTGTCTGCACCGGCACTTTCAGCGAAGTCTGTTCTTTTAATAGCATTTCCATGGACCTGGAAAATGCGGATCTATTTCCTGAATCTTTTCGATTTGAAATATCCACGGATGGGAAAACCTGGGAACCGATTTTCAGGGAGACCCACTTTTCCCCTCACAGCCACTCTACTTTAACATGGAACTTTTCTTTGATTACTGCCAGGCATGTGAAATTTGTTTTCCCGCTGGAGAAACCTGACAAGGACGGGAAGTATCGGATGGCGTTGAGATCTTTCCGGGCGGCAATATCGGGTGTTGTTAAAGTTGAGTCATCCAGTGAGCTAGATCGTCTCTGGGTAAAAGAAAACCTCTTTGATACCCGGCTTGATTATGGATGGTCTTCTTCTATCCGTTCAAAAAAGGAGGAAGAGTTCATCCAGTTGGATCTGGGTTCCATTCATCGGGTAGGTGAGATTCGATTGTTGACAAAAGACGATCTGGAGAACCACTTTCCCCGGGCTTTTCGTTTTTCGTATTCTGAGGACAATATCAGCTGGCACCATTTAATAGAAGAAAATGGTTTTTTGGCCGAATCCGCGCTCTGGTATAAGTGGAGATTTATTCCCCAGAATATGCAGTATCTAAAACTGTCCATTGATGAGGGATCACGAACAAGAGAGGGTCGCTATGTCTCACAAATTATAGAGATAGAGCTTTTTGCCCATACGGACTCTCTGG
>JBNLFC010000526.1:0-2467 GCA_050305335.1 Leptospirales bacterium | reverse complement strand
AATATTAAAAAGAAGAGCAATTTGAGCAACTAATCTTTTGAGCCAGGTATCACTTCTGGCAAGGAAAATAGAAACGTGTCTACCACCCCGCCAGCGATCGGCGAGACTGCCGAAGGCAGGCAGCTTCAGAGCGCGGACCTTCGCGGCCTTTCAAACTGTGGAAGTCTGCGCATAGGACGCCCTTTGCGGCGCAGTGTTGCAATAAAAGCAAAGTAGGTAGCGAAAGTTAACAGGCTGGCACTCCGGTTCCCCAACAAGCTTTCACCCAGACGGGGCATGGCACACCTGACAGTGGAATAGGAGGTGAAACGGTTGATGCCCTGTGCACGGATGCACAGAGCATCAACTCAGGTCGTGCCCATGCCCCGTCCCACGGATGGACAGCGCGGGTGGGCGAAGGAGAACCGGGGATGACAGCCGGAAACACACAGATATCATGCGCCGCTAACTTGCAAAAATGCAGCCGCGAAGGTGGCGGTCCTATACGTCAACGGAACCAATCTCAATAGCCAGCAAACCACTCCAGCGAGTGAGCCACAAAGAGAATGGCAGATTTACCATGATCGCCGGCAGAAGCCGGGAGAATCTCCATTGAACGGTCTACTGGAAATGTGGGAAAACAAGGATCGAAGTTGTCGTATGCTGTTTGGGCATTGGTGTACGGAACTACGGTGTCGCCCATGGAAGCATAAAAGCGAACGGAGGAGGTCTGAGGACAAAAAGAAGACTTATTGTAAGTATCATTGTCTGCCACGTAACCTGCAAGAGTCGCCTCTGATCCGCCTGGATAGTTGCTCAAAAAACTGGATGTTAGTAGCTCACTGGCCGTATACGGCAAATGAGAAACCACGCTGTCCCAGTCAGGCCTGGGGTAGAGATCCGGGGCAAGTTCCGATGCATAGGGTTCCCGCAGGTAATGAGAGAGATCCTGGTTAATGCCATAGACTTTGTTATAAGATGATAACAAAAACTCAATGTATCCAGACTGACCTCTGGATGTATAAACCGAGGAAGAATTCAAGTATGAATCTACAGTAGTACGAAGATCATATGGTCCTGAAATAGGAGCAGTAGCAGCAATAGCGGGCAAATCGCCATATGGCGCGCTATTGGTCTCTATCTCCTTTAACGTGGCCAGTGCAGCCATTCCTCCTTCGGAGACTCCTGTAATAAAAAGCTTATTTTCCAGACTGATTCCATTGTACGTTGCGAAACGCTGAGCGGCTCGCACCATATCAATGGTGGCCGAGGCAAGGGAGTCAGCGTGCAGGTAGGGGTGATCGAGGTTTTCGCTGGCACCGTATCCGATGAAGTCCGGATGAGCAGTGTAGTATCCTTGCGATGCATAGATACCCCCCAGGTTTCTGGGACTGGCAAAGCCATCCACCAGAGTATCTAGAGAGGTTCCATGGTCAAAAGAAAGGATTCGCAATGGGCCACTCTTATGGGGCATCCAGATGGCACCGGAGGCTACGATCAGATTACCGGACACATCAATGGTATTGTAAGTAATTGCATAGCAGCTGATTCCGTAGTCGGGGGATAACGAAGGATAATCGGATAGGGAGTTACCTGTTATGGAGAGCACGGTTCCAAGCAATAGTTGCGTCTCAGTGAGAGAGAGGTCCCACTTCAATTGAGACTGCAAAAGACGACCTCTGCCAGGGGACTCCCTCCAGGAATAGTCTACCACCGGACCATTTAAAAACGGTGCCCCAAGTAGCAACTGCAGAGCCACATCAGAGTCTTTACTCCCATCATTGACCGAATCGTAGCTTTTGCTACAATGGGTTATGATCGCTACAGAAAGAAGCAGGGTGAGTAAAGGTCTTACCAATATTCTCATATGAGCCATCAGTCAACTCCAATCAGGTTTCATCCATTGTTTTTACCATAGGATTACAACCAGTTTCCTGACTTTTCAACCCATTGACGGTTCATTTTTCCCGGGATAAAACTTTTTCTTCTTCCCAGTTTTTCAGAAGATCCCATGCAGTAAGAGTTGCTACAGGATGATTTTCCTCATCCACGATTGGTATTTCAAAAAATTCGGTGTTAAATATTTCGGAAATGGCCGATTCAATCGTATCGCTTATCTTCAATGCTCCTGTATTTCGGTCGTACAGATCGCCCGCAGTTCGCGCACTCACCGCCTGATACAGGTCACTCACTCTGGAGGGTATTTCCATATGACTGGAAAAAACCAGCATGAAGATTTTTTTTCTATGGATAATGCCGAGTAGTTCCTTCTCTTCGTTGACAACATAAATATGCCGCATGGTTGGCTGCCGGGCGAAATGATGCAGGAGATCTGAGATAGACATGTCAATGGGAACCGTAATAGGCTGCAGCGAAAATTCCAGTTGAGAAAGTTGTGTTTTTTTCATACTATCCACCCGCCCGAAGGGGGATCTCCCCCGCCTTTTTTAAAGCCAGCTTCACGAAAGAGGGTCCTATCACCTGGACA
>JBNLFC010000525.1:0-2468 GCA_050305335.1 Leptospirales bacterium | reverse complement strand
GGGGATTACTTTAAGTTTCAAAAGGGATATGGAGATGATGCCCCACATATTCAAATGATAGAGCGCATCCGGATTCAGAGAAAAAGGCCACTTTTACCCTACGATCTCTTTGAAGTCGGGCGTGAAGCGAGGAGTGGCCGCACCTTTCTCAGGGATTTCAAAGAGATAAGATTCGCAGTATTCGGCCACGGCCCCGAACGAACGAGCAAGTTCTGCAAGCCGCTCCAGGGCTCGCGGCGTCAGACATCCCATGAGAAGAGCGAGCCGCCGTTTATCAAACGAATCGAGCTTTTGCTTTTCTGTGGTCAGGTCGGCCTTCAACCGATCTGCCAGTTGATCCACAGCCTCATCACCCGCACCCCGGCTGATCTGCCACAGATATTGAAATTCTATGGGAAAAGGTTGGTTCAGGAGCTCTTCATCCCATAGAAGAACACTTTCCCGGAAGGGGGAAAAGGCATCCGGATCCAGATAAAAAAGCTTTTCTATTAGATAATATCGATCAAGGTTCTGGAATCCGCTTAGAGCATAAAGGGCCATGGATTTACGTTCAGCGGGAGAAGATGCGGAGAGCTTCTTGATCTTTCCAGTTTTCACGATTTTCGCGATATACCACGGCTCTTTCTGATACTCTGTTTTCTTTTTATCCCAGGCATTCCCGTCCATCTCTTCAGCCTTGCAGGACGAACTGGCTCCCCACAGCGGAGGCGTGAAACGTCCGGCTCCTTTTGAAAAATCTTTCGGCCTGGATTCTATAAGGGGAACGCACCATGAAGATAGATCCTGAGAAAAGGAGGCGGCATCCTTGAACATCTCCACCATACTCCTTACCCTTTTTACATTCCAGTTGCCAAGCGGTTGATTGAAGGATTCGGTACCGGAGAACATATAGTCCATACTCTTTACGCGGCCAACATTCCAGCCATTCAGGGGCTGGTTAAAGGCGCTCGCTTTCTCAAACATATAGTTCATGTCCTTTACGCGGCCAACATTCCAGCTATCAAGGGGCTGCTGAAACGATTCTGCAAAAGAGAACAAGCTATTCATATTTGTTACATTGCTGACATCCCATGTATTCAAAGGCTGATTAAAAGAACTCACATAGCAGAACATACCGCTCATATCCGTTACGTTGCCAACATTCCAGCCATTTAGCGGCTGGTTGAAAGACTTCGCACCCCAGAACATACTGCTCGTACTTTTTACGTTTTTGACATTCCATTTTTCTAATGGCTGATCGAACGATTTCGCATCCTGAAACATGCATTCCATAGTCGTTGCATTGCTTACATCCCATGCATCCAGCGGATGATTGAAGGATTCCGTTTCAAAAAACATAAAACTCATATCGGTCACGTTACTCACATTCCAGTCGTCCAAAGGTTGGTTAAACGTTTTCGCATACTGAAACAGAGCTTTCATATTCGTTACAATGCCAACGTTCCAGGTATTCAGAGGCTGATTGAAGGCCCCTGCCTTGTTGAACATATAAGACAAATCCGCTACGCCGGATACATCCCAGCGAGAAATATCCCCATTAAACCGGGAAGCTCCTTGAAACATTCCTGATAGATCGGTAATCCCACTCAGATCGGGTGCATCGGTAGCGGAGAACCCTTCGAGATTCACGCAATCAGATAGCTGATCTCCGTTGTTGTGAAATTTCATATTGCCCCATTGAATAACATCAATGAGCTTTTTCCTGTCAGCGATGATGACATCCTCGTCTTCATCCTCTTTAGCTCTGGAAAAGCCGAAACCCTCAATATCTCCGGAGATGACGACTCTATATGTTCCTTCCTCTGCATAGTTGTGGAGCGTTTCAGCCTGGTCATGGGATGTGATGGTATCGCTACTTCCATCACCCCAGTGTACAACAAAGTTGTATTCGCCGTCCTCATCCAGCGGAAGCTGGAGCCCGGGAGAGGAGCGTTTCTTGCCCGTTTTCATTGTATCCCAGATGGTTACGAAGTCTGTTGGCCGGATTTCTATATCGTCGGACTGGATGGAAATATTGTTTTGTTCTGTCATGACGTTCTCCTTTAAGAACAGGTGCTTAATGCGCGCAGCAGGAAGCCTGTATGAGCCTGTTATGCATTTTCAGGAGTACAATCAGGGAAGTCAACAGCGCAACTATTTTTGATTTTTTACAAAAAAGTCACTCCCGGAGTTATGAACAATTCAGCACAGGAAATACAAAAATAATTTCGATTCAGCCTTCCCAGTTTATAACATAGGACGACAGAGGT
Source organism: Leptospirales bacterium (assembly GCA_050305335.1). Classification (GTDB taxonomy): domain Bacteria; phylum Spirochaetota; class Leptospiria; order Leptospirales; family Leptonemataceae; genus JBNLFC01. The sequence continues at coordinate 219 of JBNLFC010000525.1, read as the reverse complement.
TATTATATGTGATATAATTTGAGACGTTTCTATCACATCCGTTTAGCACAAGAAGGAGACGAGAGAACGCTTGTTTTCTTGTGTGGCATTCATTGGCTGCTTCAACATATTCCTATGGTAGTAGGCAATAGACTGGAACTTGGTGTGTTTAATGGCGTCTTTTACCACTTTCCGAGCTGAATTTTGGAAGACCACAGAAGCCACCTGCTCAGAAACACC
>JBNLFC010000524.1:0-2471 GCA_050305335.1 Leptospirales bacterium | reverse complement strand
ATATCCACACCCATAGCTGATCCGGAAAAGATGCGCAGCCTGGACTCCACTCCCTCGCCCTTCGCAACCAATACAGCGAGGGAGCCTTCGCCAATAGAAAGAGTCTCCCCTTCCCGCACTTTATCGCTGGTATGGGCAGCAGAAGTGTTGTGTGACACATCACCTTTCACAAAAGCAAGGGTAGCAGAATGCTCCACGCTGCCAGGAAAATGGATGAGTGGACCAAAGTAGACAAGTAGCCCGGCTGCTACCGCAGCGGAAAATGCAGCAGCCAGCGCTTTTCGCCTGGAAAAGATAGAGACTACGTTTCTATCAGAGCCGGACTGAATCTCTTCCTTCTCCGAAATAGACTCGGTGGTTTGCGCGGTTTCTGCCTCTGTAATTTCATCCAGTCTGGCACGAAGGGCTGCAGGCATGGTGCGCGGTTCAATACGCAAAGCTCCCAGCTCACCTGGCCAGGAGGAAGGTGGCTCTTCCAGAATAGTGCGGGCCAGCTCTTCGTAGCGATCATCACTCATAAGCCAGCCTCCTCTAGAGTAAGCCCTGCACCGCGACATGCGTCCGCAAGGGTAGTCAACGCCTTTTCTGTAAGACGATAGACCGTGGAACGAGAACGCCCTGTTTTGCTGCAGATTTCGGCAATGTCCATATGTTCAAGAAACCGAAATCGCATCACCTGAGCAAGATCCTCGGGCAAATCAGGGTCCAGAGCTGTCTCCAGGACAATCATGCGAAGTTCACGCGCGACATCACCCTGCGTCTCTTTGTTCTCCGGTCTTATGGCCATGGCTTCTTCTCTCACGGCCATTTCCCGGTCCTCCTTGCGCAATTGTGCAAAGTAGTCTTTGCGGGCTATGGTCAGCAAATAGTGGACGGCCGTCTGACGCCGGACTCTCCCTTTGCGAACCTGAGCAATGAATTTCATATAGGCATTTTGCAATGTATCGGCCGCGCTCTCCTCCCCTTTACAGAATACGCAAAGGTAGGAGTAGATGCGATCCCCATACTCGTCCAGAAAGGCTTTCAGGTCGCTTTCAGTCAGTAATTCATTCTCTTCACTGCTCAACGTTCAGCCCCGGCCTCACTCCCGCAGAGCTTAGTATTATTTGCCGGGAATTGTTTCATATAGAATAGTCCTGAACTCATGTTTTTTTCGCAAAAAAAATTAAAAAAAGCAAAAAATCTGATAAAAAAAAGGCCGCCCTCTTTCACGGTCCAAAAGTGCAGGATCCAAATCTGCCGGAATCGAATGCACACTCACCACTCTGCAGCCCCGGAAGCACCAGGTAAAAAAAGGCTCCAGTAGGACTTTTCAGGTCAAATCCGTTATGCAAATTCGATACCAGACACCCTCCGCCTGTTGAAAGGACAAAGAATACAAAAAAAATCCAACGCCAGAACCGAATAGTCATAAAGATATCCTCACTCCCGCCATAATGGAATTCCGCTGAACCAGAACCCCGAAGCCAATCTTCTGGTTGCCCGGGCCTGACCCAGGGAAGACTTTCTCCCATATACTCTTTCCAAATGCAATGTCAACCATATTCCACCCCCACACAAATGCAAGGAGCGCCACCATATTGTTTCCCTCCGTTTCCAGCTTGTTTACCTCCCGCTCTTTCTGGGAAAGATAAGCGAGATTAATGGCACCGGCCTGGGGAATGGTAATAGCACCGATCATAGCCTGATAGGATACCATGCTTACGGGAATCGGATCGTTGTATTCATCCTGAGCGGTAGCATGTTTCTGACGTAACTCCCAATAACGCTCCAGTGCATAGATGGTCAGCGTGGAATAAAGAGCGCCAGTCCACTTCCGCCCCACGGAATACTGCCCCCATCCTGGTAAAATGGCTGATTTCAGTATGGGGCCCCAGTTAATTCCAATTTTCGTGGAAGATTCAGAAGAGGGGTTTTCAGGAGGAACTGTCGGTTGACCGGGCGGAGAGACCATCTGCGTCACCAGCCGTACAACCAGGGGATGGTTCCACCTCACAGGAGATGGACGCACGGAGTGAATCGCCGAATTGGCTACCATCCGGACGCGGCCACTACCAAAACGAATGCGGTGAGACTTTCCCAGAGGTTCAGCTTTTACGTCAGCAAAAATGACCCCCGAACGAAGCTCTACAGTGTCAGCCCTGAGCACATTGGGATAAAAGGAGAGGCAACCAACAAGCAGAATCAGCAGATTCCCATAATCAAGACCTATCTGCTTTATCAACTTTTTCGGGCCGCCCATCTTCTGGCCTATCATTGTCGTTCGATCTCCAGTTGTCGGATTACATGTTCATAGCAGCACGACGATAAAAAACCTGGCTTCCCCAGATTATCCCGCCCAGAGTCATAATGGGCAAAATTATCAGATTGATCAGCCAGGAGGGGATATCGCGACCCAGTTGGAAAAATGCCATCAATTGACTCCCGGCAAGCCCTGACGGGTTCATAATTCCGGATACCATTAAATAGAA
>JBNLFC010000523.1:0-2472 GCA_050305335.1 Leptospirales bacterium | reverse complement strand
GACCGCCATCAGCATAATGATGGTACTGCAATTGGGGTTGGCAATGATGCCCTTATGCTTTTTGACATCCTGCGGATTGATCTCCGGAACCACCAGGGGGACCTCAGGATCCATGCGAAATGCACTGGAGTTGTCTACTACCACACACCCGGACTTTGCTGCAATGGGAGCAAATTTTTTGCTGATGGATCCTCCTGCGCTAAACAGCCCGATCTGCACATCTTTGAAGGAATCTTCTTTCAGTTCCTGAACAGTCAGCTCCTCTCCGCGAAACATCATTTTTTTACCTGCGGAACGGGTGCTGGCCAGCAGAGTAAGGCGTGAAAGTGGGAAGTTTCGTTTTTCCAGGGTTTGAATCAATTCTACACCCACCGCTCCGGTGGCACCTACGATTGCAACATGGGGAAGGGACATCTTGATACCTCTGAATACCATGAGGTGAAAGAGGCTATTTTCTGACAATTCCAGATCTTTTTCCTGAAGAGAATTTTCCGATTTGATCATGTCCACGGCCAGAACACCTGGAATTTCTACCTGTTTAAAGAGTGCATGATGAAACCTCTATTGGACCGATATTGATAAAATGATGGGTAGAGAAGGAGCGAATGGTAACCGGAGGAAGCTGGCAGCAGCTCTTCTCTGGCATATGATAACACCGGCGTTGCGAATAAAAGTCTCTCGCTTTCTTACGTTGCACGAACTCACAATCCTGACAGATTTTTTTCAAAACTATCGACGGAGTGAAAAAAGTCACAGGCTATCTGTAGAACGTTATCTTGGAAAATCGATCTCCCGGGATCACTCCCGGATGCTGAATCTCTATACGGTGATCGGTTTTCTGCTGGCACTTCTCTTTTATCTTCTCCATAAAACATGGGAACCGAAAATCGGCGATGCATTGAGGTTGCAGCTGCTGGCTCCTGCTTTGCTGGGAGCATTTTCGCTTCTGGTAGTTCGAATCCTGCCGCGCTATCAAATTCCTGCTCTTTTTTCTTTGAAGCTCTCTATGAACAACGCACTGATCCTGCTCCCCGGTTTCATCGGTCTACTCTGGGTCATGGCCTATCTGAAATTGCAGGTCAATCCCGCGTTACTTTTTCGACCCCGAGGTCTATCCCTGGTGATTCTGAGCTATGGGGCTGCCACGGCACCTTTGATGGAGGAAGTGATCTTTCGTCAGATCATTCCGTATATGATCTGGAGTCCCCGCAGGCCCGATACTCTTTTGCTAGCACACTCCATCTCTGCAACTTTGTTTGCTCTGGCCCACTTGCCCGATACCCTGACGCTCTTTGTATTGTACATTTTTGCAGGACTGTTTCTATCTGGCATTCGCATGATTTCAGGTGGCCTGAGTTATCCACTCATCTCTCATATACTTGCCAACGAGGTGGCGATTCTGCTACTGTAAGACTGTCGATTCGGACGGCGGGAATTTTTCGGAACTTTCCTTTTTTTCTAGAAGTAACGCATTTTGAAACGAAGTATAAATGGTATCTCTATGAGGTGTCGATCTGGACTGTAACATTTCTATCCACTCCGAAGTGCTCATAACAGCAGCAAAGCGGGATTGCACAACTACTGTGACAATGCGATGGATCTCTTCCGCACTCGCATTGCCAGCTCCGTTAGAGTAGGGGACTGATCCGGTTGCGTCAGATAGAAGCTCCACCTGAAAGCCTGCGTGAAATGCCTGGATGGTCGTGGCAAGGTCGCAGTTGTGTGTCATGTATCCTGCAATGGTTATGGTTTCCACTTTACGAGAGACCAACCACTCCTCCAGTCCGGTTCCGGTAAATGCTCCCGGTAATCTTTTGATTACATGGTGGTCCCGGCTCCGGCTTTCCACGATTTCATGCAACTCCGCACCTTTACTTCCTTCTGCGAGGAAAGGGGATTCCCGGGGTCCGAAATTCTGTACAACGACAACGGGAATCGATTGCTCCTTTGCAAAATCCATAGCCCTGGCAATATTTCTCGATGACGTATCTCGATCAGGATAGGCGATGGGTAAGTTCCCTTCCGTGAAATAGTCGTTTTGCACATCAATCACTAGCAGAGCTCTTTTGAAATTGCTTGCTTCGTTTATCGATAGATTTTGCCGTGAAAACTCCTGGGCATTCATTTCCATCATAAAAAAATCGATCAGTTCTCCGCGAATCTCCTGCTGGCATTCGCCGCATTGTCTGAATCCGAGGCGATGATAAAGTGTAATAGCCCGGGGATTGTTTTTTCGCACAATCAGATGGATTCTGGTGAATTTTTTTTCCTGAAACCCCTTTTCCAATGTCAGCATCGCTAATTTTTCTCCTTCACGCTGGCCGGTTCTGTCTGCTCGCAGGGCAATGCGAAACTCAGCCTCTTTTTCATCTGTGCTCTGTATGAAAATGGTAAACCCAATGAAGTCAGTGTCATCCATTGCCGCAAAAAGTATTGCATTGGGATCATTCTCATACTCCGATAGCCATCCTT